>CAYQAF010000195.1:0-4888 GCA_964415375.1 uncultured Alcaligenaceae bacterium | reverse complement strand
ACCTTGCGGACCTCGTCCACCGACCGGAACGGGCCGTTCTGGGTGCGGTAGTCGATGATCGCCTGGGCCTTCGACGGCCCGATGCCCGGCAGCGCGACCAGCTCGTCCTTGGTCGCCGAGTTGAGGTTGACCGTCGCAAGCGCGGCCGTCGAGATGAGCAGCGCGGCCAGCGCGCAGAGCAATCGTTTCATCGCATCCTCCGTGATCTCGCGCCGGCGGACATTCGCCGGCACGACTCACGATAGGCTGCGGCGTCAGGTTGCCGCCATCAGCCGTTCGACGTAGCGGTCCACGCCGTCTTCGACGCTTGCGAACGGCGCGTCGTAGCCCGCCGCGCGCAGCGCGGCGAGGTCGGCTTCCGTGTAGCTCTGGTACTTGCCGGCGAGCGCCGGCGGAAACGGCACGTAGGCGATTGCGCCGACCTGCACCAGTTCGTCCACGCCGCGCCGGGGCCGGCCCTCGCGCCGATCCACGGCATTGATCACCGCAGCGGCCATCGCGTTGTACGTGCTCGCCCGGCCCGAGCCGACGTTGAAGATACCCGAGACGTCCGGGTGGTCGAGGAACCAGAGGTTCGCGGCAACGACGTCGTCGACGGAGACGAAGTCGCGCCGCTGCTCGCCCGCCTCATAGCCGCCCGAGCCCTCGAACAGGCGCACCCGTCCTTCCGCGCCGTATTGGTCGAAGAAGTGCATCGCCACCGAGGCCATGCGACCCTTGTGGCGCTCGCGGGGACCGTAGACGTTGAAGTAGCGGAAGCCGGCGATCGGCGCGATGCGGTCCGGCAGGATGCGCCGCACGTGCTGGTCGAACAGGAACTTCGAGTAGCCGTAGACGTTGAGCGGTGCCTCGTGGTCCCGGGACTCGCGGAACACCGGTCCTGCGCCGTACACGGACGCCGATGACGCGTACAGGAAGGGAATGTCGTTCTCCTGACAGTGCTCGAGCAGCGTCACGGAGTAGCGGTAGTTGTTGCGCATCATGTAGCGCCCGTCGGACTCCATCGTGTCCGAGCACGCTCCCTGGTGCAGCACCGCTCCTACGTCGTCGTCGAACTCGCCGTCGGCCAGCCGGGCGAGGAACTCGTCCTTGTCGACGTACTCGGCGATCTCGCAGTCCGCGAGGTTCGCGAACTTGTCGGCGCGCGTGAGGTTGTCCACCGCGACGATGTCCGTGAAGGCGCGCTCGTTCAATGCGCGCACCAGGTTCGCACCGATGAAACCGGCAGCGCCGGTGACGACGATCTTCAGGCCTTCGAACATGGCGTCTTCCTTCAGAGCTCGAGATCGACGCGCCCAACCCGCGTCGTGACCACCGGGACGCGCGGCGCAAGCGCGCAGAGCAGCTCGTAGCCGACCGTGGAGGCGGCCGCGGCAACGTCGTCGACCGGCAGGCCCTCGCCCCAGAGCACGACCGGGCTGCCGACCGCGGCCTCGGGCACGTCGGTCAGGTCGACGGTGATCATGTCCATCGACACGCGGCCCGCGATGCGCACCTTGCGGCCGCACACCAGCACCGGCGTGCCGTTGGGCGCGTGGCGCGGGTAGCCATCCGCGTAGCCGCACGCCACCACGCCGAGGCGATGCGGTCGCGACGCGGTGTAGGCCGCGCCGTAACCCACGCCGTCGTTCGCGGCGAGTTGCCGCACGGCGATCAGCTGCGAGCGCAGCGTCATCACCGGCTGCAGGCCGAGCGACTCGGCGGTCTGGTACGCGAAGGGCGTCGCGCCGTAGAGCATGATGCCGGGCCGCACGATGTCGCCACCCACCTCGCCGAAGCGGAAGACCCCTGCCGAGTTGGCGAGCGAGCGCGGATACGGGAGGTTGCTGCAGGCCGACTCGAACGTCGCGAGGGCCTCGGCCAGGCCGTCGTCCTCATCGGCGCGCGCGAAGTGGGTCATGAGCCGCAGCGCCGCGACCGCCGGGGCGTGCGAAAGCCGCTCGCACACCGGTGCCACGTCCGCCGGCGCGAGGCCCAGACGGTTCATTCCCGAGTTGACCTTGACGAACACCTCGAGCGGCCGCGCAAGCACCGCGCGCTCGAGCATCGCGACCTGGTCGAGGTGGTGCACCACGACGGCGATGCTGGCGCTGGCGATCTCGGCCAACTCCCGAGCCTCGAAAAATCCCTCGAGCAACACGATGCGGCGCGAATGCCGCGCGTCCCGCACGCGGATTGCGGCGTCGAGCGCGAGCAGCGCCAGTCCGTCCGCCTCGGCAAGCGCCGGCAGTACACGCAGCAGCCCGTGGCCGTAAGCGTCCGCCTTGACCACGGCCAGCAGCTGCGCGCGTGGCGCCCTCTCGCGCGCCTTCGCCACGTTCGCAGCGAGCGCGGCGAGATTGATCTGCGCGAAGATCGGTCGGGCCATCCGCAGGTGGGATCGTCGTGGCGGGAACGGCAGGGCAGCGACAACGGACGAGGAACTGCAGCTTGCCGCAGTGCGGACGGCGGCTGCGGCGCGGCCCCGACATGATGCAATCGTGGTATAAAGCGCCGGCCCGCGCGCGGCTGCCGGGATCATACCAAACCGGCGCGCGAATCCCCTCGACGGCGCCGGGAGGACGCGCAAGGCCCGTCACCCCCGCAGGAAACGATGAAGCCCGGCTTCTACACCATCATGGCGGCGCAGTTCTTCAGCTCGCTGGCCGACAACGCCCTGCTGGTCGCCGCGATCGCGCTGCTCGCGCAGCTCGCCGGCCCCGCGTGGATGGTGCCGATGCTCAAGTTCTTCTTCGTGGTGTCGTACGTCGTGCTGGCGGCGTGGGTCGGCGCGTTTGCCGACTCGATGCCCAAGGGCCGGGTGATGTTCGTCACCAACCTGATCAAGGTGGGCGGCTGCACGATGATGCTGCTCTACCAGTTCTTCACGCCGGGCAATCTGCCCCAGTACGTGGTCGTGCTGCTGGCCTACGCGGTCGTGGGGTTCGGTGCCGCCGCCTATTCGCCGGCGAAGTACGGCATCCTGACCGAACTGCTGCCACCCCGACAGCTCGTGGCCGCGAACGGCTGGATCGAAGGCACGACGGTCGGCTCGATCATCCTCGGCACCGTGCTCGGCGGCGCGCTGGTATCGTCGGTCGTGTCGTCGAAGCTCCTCGGGTTCGACTTGCCCGGTCTGGAGACGTGGATCGACACAGGCCCGGAAGCGGCGATCGTCGTCATCGCGTTCTTCTACGGCGTCGCGGCAGTGTTCAACCTGTACATTCCCGACACCGGGGTGGACCATCGGCAGCCCTCCAACAACCCGCTGTTCCTGATCCGCGAGTTCTCGCACTGCGTCTCGCTGCTGTGGCGCGACAAGCTGGGCCAGATCTCGCTCGCCACGACGACGCTGTTCTGGGGCGCGGGCGCGACGCTGCAGTTCATCGTGCTCAAGTGGGCCGAGGAGTCGCTCGGCATGAACCTGTCCCAGGGCGCGATCCTGCAGGCGGTCGTTGCGGTCGGCATCGCGGTGGGCGCGGTGGTCGCGGCGACCAAGGTGACCCTGCGCCAGGCGGCTTCGATCCTGCCGGTCGGCGTGGCGATGGGACTGATCGTCATGGTCCTCGCCATGTACTCGCGCGACATGGGGCCGCACGGCGGGTTCGCGCTCGAGCTGTTCGGCAAGTCGTTCACCGTGCCCTGGTACGTGCTGGTCGCGAGCGGCATCCTGATGGTCGTCGGTTGCCTCGCCGGGTTCTTCGTCGTCCCGATGAACGCGCTGCTGCAGCATCGCGGGCACGTGCTGATGGGCGCCGGACACTCGATCGCCGTGCAGAACTTCAACGAAAACCTGGCGATCCTCGCGATGCTCGCGGGCTACGCGGGCATGATCTGGGTCGACCTGTCCATACGCACCGTGATCCTGATCTTCGGGATCTTCGTCAGCGTGTCGATGTTCCTGGTCGTGCTGCGGCACCGCCACAACCAGTCGCAGGGCGACTCGCTGCACCTGATCGGCATGGACAAGCCGCACTGACGGCTCGCGGGGCACGCGACGACGTCGACGACGCCGCGCGGAGCGTTGGAACGAGCCCGACCCGCCCGGGTCAGGTCAGCAGCACCGGCCGGTTGGGCAGCTGATCGGGGTCGCGAGCATCGCCCGGGAAGTGCTGGGCGAGCAGTGCCGTGATGGCCCGCACCCCATGCTCGACGGCGTCGAGGTAGCGCCGCTCGGCGAAGATCTGTTCCATCTGGCGGGCGATCGCCTCCCAGCCCTCGTTGCCGACGTGACGGTGGATGCCGCGGTCGGCCACGATCTCGAACCGGCGGTCGGCGAGCAGCAGGTAGATCAGCACGCCGTTGTTGTCCTCGGTGTCCCAGACGCGCAGCAGGCCGAATACCTCGAGCGCTCGTTCGAGCGGCGGGACGCGGCGCCAGACTCGTCCCACCGGGAGCGCCGGCTCGATCGCGACGCAGACTTCGCCGGTGTGGGTGGCCTCGCCGTCTTCGATCAACTGCTCGATGTGCTCCAGCGCATCGATGGGATAGGTGCGGCGAACGTCCGCGTCGTCGGAGATCGCGTGTCGCCAGATGCGGTTGCGCCGTGTCGTGGTCACTGTCCGCCTCCCCGTCTACCAGTTGCCCGACGCGCCACCGCCGCCGAAGCCACCGCCGCCGCCGGAAAAGCCGCCACCGCCGCCCCCGCCGCCCCAGCCGCCGCCGCCGATCCAGGGGCCGCCGCCCCACGTACCGCCGCGCCGACCGGCGCGCGAGACCCCGGCGCCCCCGGCCATGCCGAAGAACATGATGACGAACCACGCGAGCGCGGCGGCCGCGGCGCCGAACAGGATCGAGCCCGCGACGAGCCACGCGCCGCCGCCGACCAGCCCCGCACCGACGGTGGCGCCGCCGACCTTGCCGAAGCTGCGTCGCAGGACGCCGCCCAGCGCCGGGACGACGAGGAAGA
>CAYQAF010000194.1:0-4897 GCA_964415375.1 uncultured Alcaligenaceae bacterium | reverse complement strand
AGCGACAAAATCAGCGGGCCACGCTGCGGGGTTTGCGGGTTCAAAGAGGAATGGGTAGGTCAGGAGCGCCCCCAGCGACCCCACGTTGGAGAGCGCATAGAGCCGGTAAGGTGAGCGTCCGGGGAAGAACCGCGCGAACCACGACTGCACGAGCGGGCTGGTCGTCGACAGCAGGAAGTACGGCAGCCCGATCGTGACCGCGAGCATGCCGAGGATGAGCCACGACGGGTTCTCGTCGCCGAGGGGCTTCCAGCGTTCTGCGGGAAGGATGGGCAGCACCACGAGGCTCGCGACGAGCAGCGCGACGTGCAGCATCACCGAGCGCCTCGGCGCGAGCTTCCTCACCGTCCAGTCCGCGTAGGCGTAGCCGGCGAGGAGCGCGGACTGGAAGAACACGAGACAGGTGGTCCAGACGGTCGCCGATCCGCCGAACCACGGCAGGATCTGCTTCGCCATCACCGGCTGCACCAGGAACAGCAGAAACGCGGACAGGAAGATCGTGGCGGCGTAGAGGACCATCGAGCGGCGGGGCCGTACCGGCGACTGGGCAAAGTCGGCCATTGTACGGAATCCGTCCGTCGACCCGTGCAGGGCTGGTGCGCACGGGCGGGCACGCGCGGCAGGCGCCGCGTGACCACGCGCGAAAGGATTCGTGGCGCCGCGGGCGCCGGTACCGCGCTCAGTAGGTCGTGACGGACCGGAAGTACTGGACGCGGTCGATCGACTTGACCCGCACGTCGCGTATGTCCATGTCCTGCAGCACGCGCAGCGTGATCTCGGCGCCCGCGCTGCCGCGGCTCCACACCTTGCGGTAGAAATCGGCCTGCGTGCGCACGGGCTCGCGGCCGACGCCGACGATGATGTCGCCGGCCTTCATGCCGGCGGCGTCCGCCGGGCCGTCGGGCGACACCCGCGACACGATCAGGCGTCCCTGCACCTCGTCGGCGGAGAGACCGAGCCAGGGCCGGGGTGCATCCTTGCGGCGGCCGTTCTTGACCATGTCCTCGAGGATCGGCTTCAGCGCGTCGATTGGCACGAACATGTTGCCGGGCATCTGCGGCTCCTCGGCGGTCGCGTCGCGCACGATCAGCGAACCCACGCCGACGATCGTGCCGCGCCGGTCGACCAGCGCCGCGCCGCTCCAGCCGGTGGTCGCGGGAATGGTGAAGATCGCCTCGTCGAGCATGTACTCCCAGTTCGCGGTGAACGGGCGCCGCGACGCAACGTAGGCGAGCGCCGTGTCGGGAATGCCGCCCCAGCCCGCGACCAGCACCGGCTCCCGGTCCGCGAGCTTCGCCGAGTTGCCGAGCGGCACCGGCGGCACGTTGAAGGGCACCGAGGTCTTGATGAGCCCGAGACCGGTCGCGTGATCGTAGGCGAGCACGCGCGCTGGATAGGTCCGGCCCTGGGAATCCGTGACCTTGACGTCGTCGGCCTCGACGACCAGGTAGCCGATCGTCAGGATCACGCCACCCTTGCCGATCACCGTGCCGGTACCCTCCCGCTCGCGCCCGAGCGTCGCGTTGGAGCGCGCATTCGGCACCGCCGTCGTCTGCACGCGGACCAGCGCACTATAGAGGCGCTCCGCGTCGATCGAGTCCTCGTCGGAACCGGTGAAGGCGGACTTCGTCGCGGACTGTGGCTCGCTCTTGCTGCCCTCGGGCACGGCGGCCTGCGCGGACAGCGCGAAGAGGCCGCAGAGCGCAAGGGCGGCCGCGGCGGCGAAAGGGGACATCCGGGGCGCGTCCGACATCGTGGCCTCCGCTGCAAGTAACCGTGGTACGGCGCGCGCCATGCACATACGATGGCATGCCGAGCAGCGCGCCGATGGAGCCACTATAGCGCGCTGCCGCGGCTGCGCAATACGTGTCGCGATGGACATTTCACGAACGCAGGCGGTTGGGGCACGCGCGCCAGGGCTCCGCGTCGCCGCGTTATGATCGATCGCACGCCCTGCGGCACCGCCGGGCGATGACGGGGCGCCGGCGACGGTCCGGCTAGGATGGGCCACCCGACGAGCGGTCGAGGGATGACGAACCGAAACGAGGCACGGTACCACGCGTGGCGAGCGGCGCTCCTGATGCTGCTTTGCGTCGCTGCGGCGCACGCGCGCGCCGACTTCTGCGGGCGCGTGGTGAAGGTTCATGACGGCGACACGGTGACCGTGCTCGCAGGTGGCGTGGAGCGTCGCGTGCGCTTGGTGGGCATCGACGCGCCGGAGCGCGGCCAGCCCCATGGCAACGCGGCGCGTCGCGGGCTTGCCGCGCGCGTCGGCGGACGCGTCGTCCAGGTGATCGAGCGGGGCACCGACAGCTATGGGCGCACGCTCGGGCGCGTGCTGGTCGCCGGCAAGGACGCTAACGCTGCGCAGATCCGCGACGGCTACGCCTGGGTGTATCGGCGCTTCGAGAACGATCCGGCACTGATCGCGCAGGAGGCCGAGGCGAAGGCGGCAGGGCGCGGCCTGTGGCGCGACCGCGAGCCGGTGCCTCCGTGGGTTTGGCGCGAGCGGCATCCGCCGAAAATTGTGGCGCCGGGTGCTCTGTCACCCGGGGCGTCGATCACGCGACAAGAGGAGCGACGATGAGTGCCGACACCGAGCTCTTTCCCGGGTTTGCGACGCGTCGCATCGCGACGTCGGGCGCAGAGATCCACTGCGTCGTGGGCGGCAGCGGCCCGCCGCTGCTCCTGCTGCACGGCTACCCGCAGACGCACGCGATGTGGCATCGCATCGCACCGCGTCTCGCGGAACGCCACACGGTCGTGTGCGCCGACCTGCGCGGTTACGGGGATTCCTCGAAGCCCGCGAGCGACGCCACGCACGTGGTGTACTCGAAGCGCGCGATGGCACAGGACATGGTCGAGGTGATGCGAGCGCTCGGCCACGCGCGCTTCCGGCTGGTCGGGCACGACCGCGGCGGGCGCGTATCGCATCGGTTGTGCGTCGACCACCCCGACGCGGTCGAGCGCGTCGCCGTGCTCGACATCTCGCCCACGCGCGCGATGTACCGCGGCACGACCCAGGCGTTTGCCACCGCGTACTACCACTGGTTCTTCCTGATCCAGCCGTTCGACCTGCCCGAGCGCCTGATCGGCGCCGATCCCGGCTACTACCTGCGGCGCAAGCTGGGCGGTTGGGGGTCGAGCGCCTCGGTGTTCGATCCGTGCGCGTTCGCCGAGTACGAGCGGTGCTTCGCAGACACGGCGACGATCCACGCGACCTGCGAGGACTACCGTGCCGCGGCATCGATCGATCTCGAGCACGACGCCGCCGACGTTGCGGCAGGACGCAAGGTGCGGTGCCCGCTGCTCGTGCTCTGGGGCGACAAGGGCGTCGTGCACCGGCTGTTCACGCCGCTTGCCGACTGGGCCGAGGTGGCGGTCAACGTGCGCGGCTGCGCGCTGAACTGCGGGCACTACCTCGCCGAGGAGGCGCCCGATGAAACGCTCGCGCAACTCGACGGATTCCTCGCCGCATGAAGCTCGGCGGGCGCTCCGGCGCCGGAGGCGCGGGACAGGGCTGCTATAATCTTTCCCGCGGCCAAGTAGCTCAGTTGGTAGAGCAGAGGACTGAAAATCCTTGTGTCGGTGGTTCGATTCCGCCCTTGGCCACCAGGATTTCGCGATGCCCGCGCAGGCGGGTGTCGCTCGAATCCGACCGTGGCGACTCCACCTTGGCCACCAGGATTTCGCGATGCCCGCGCAGGCGGGCGTCGCTCAAATCCGACCGTGGCGATTCCGCCCTCGGTCATCACAACTCTCGCTGTCGGGTTGACGGGTCGCGGCATTAGCCTCGGTGTGTCATCGCCACGCGGGCGCTTCGACGAAGCTAAGCACCGTTCGGGGCCTTTGTTGCGCTGCGGTAGACCTCCGGCGACCGTCGATAGGCCTCGGCGCAGCGTTCGGAACAGAACCATGGTCCCGTCGGCGTGTTTCTGAGGTACGCCGCGTACGGCGCGTGCATCTTGCACACCGGATCGATCCAGGCGGGATCGAAGGCCGGTGCCAGCTCGATGGAATACAGCGACACGTGGTCGGCAATCGATCGCAACGCCACCTTGCCCATGTCCTGCGCAACGATCCCTGAAGCTGCGGCGACGTCGGCGACCGGTTGAGTCGCCAGCAATTGCCCCGGAGACGCCAGTGCGGCGATGCGTGCAGCGATGTTGACGGTCGAGCCGAAGATGTCGTTCGCTCGGCGAAACACCGGGCCGTGGTTGAGCCCGGTTCTTGTCAGTGGAATCCGTTGTTCGGATCGGCAGGCCGGCAGCAGACGTCCGAGCACCTGGAGAGCGGTGTCCGGGTCGGGAAACCCGAACATCGCCTCGTCACCTATCCACTTGATCGGCGGCGAGAGCCCTCCGAGGGCCTCGCGCACCAACTCCTCGAAGCGCCCGAGTACCGCCAGGGCCGACGCATCGCCGTAGACATCCGCAATCGCGCTGAAGCCTGCCAGATCGACGAACGCGACGGTCGCGACCGCGGACTCGAAACCGGCCACCGCGGTGACGTCCGTACTCATGGCCGATTGTGGTGGGGGCCGTGGTGCGGGTCAAGCGCCGACCTCGGCGAAGCGCCTTGTGGAGGAATGACCGCGGGAGTAGATTGAGTCGCCCGCCGACGCGTGCCGCCATTCAGGCGTTGGCGCATGCGACGTTCCATTCCGGTGGCGCTTGCACATCGCCTGAACCTGGGGACCGCGTCTTCACGCGCCGGCGACGTAACGTTGGCTGGCGTCAACCGCGGCCATCAAGGAGATGCGCATGACCACCTACAAGGTCGGCTATTTCGTCGGCAGCCTCTCGTCGACGTCGATCAACCGGCTGCTCGCCAAGGCGCTGCTTCGGCTCGCGCCCCCCGAACTGAGGCTGAGCGAGATTGCGATCAAGGACCTGCC
>CAYQAF010000193.1:0-4916 GCA_964415375.1 uncultured Alcaligenaceae bacterium | reverse complement strand
AGCTCGCCCACCGGCCGACCGTCGAACATAATCGGCTCGCCGCCCCACGGGAACGCCTGCGGGTCGTCGAAGGTGAAGGCGAGCAGGCGCTTCAGCAGCGGCTCGTCCCGCGCCTTCAGCAGCGCCTCGCGACCGATGAACGCGTCGGGCTTGTCGAGCTTCACCGCGAAGCCCAAGCCCGCCTGCCACGGTGACTCGTCGGGCGAGAGCTCGGCGCCCCAGGCGCGACGTCCGGCTTCGATGCGAAGCGCGTCGATCGTGAAGTAGCCCGCGTCCATCAGCCCGAACGCGGCGCCTTCGCTCCACAGCGCGTCGTACAGCGTCAGGCACTGCTCGACGGGAACGTACAGCTCGTACCCCGGTCCGCCCACGTAACTCATGCGTGCAGCCCGCACGCGCGCGTAGCCGACGTCGATGTCGCGCGTCGTGGAGAAGGGCATCGCGGCCTTCGACAGGTCGTCGGGCGAGAACGTGCGCAGCAGCGCCTCGGCCTTCGGTCCCATCACCGAGATCACCGACCACGCCCCGGTGACGTCGACCAGCGCGGCGTGCTCCTCGGGCCCGATGTGCCGCTCGATCCACGAGAAGTCGCGCGTGGTCTGGCCCGACCCGGTGACGATGAAGAATTCGTCGCGCCCGAGCCGCGTGACCGTGAGATCGCTCTCGAAACCGCCGCGCTCGTTGAGCATGGCCGTGTAGACCATGCGACCAAGCAGCACGTCCATCTCGTTGGCGCACAGCCGCTGCAGCACCGCCAGCGCGTCGCGCCCCTTGAGCACGAACTTGGAGAACGACGTCTGATCGAAGACGACGACGTCCTCGCGGCAGGCGCGCTGCTCCTCCAGCACGTACGGCAGCCAACCGGGACGCTCCAGCGTCGGCAGCGGTTCGGCTGTGCCCGGCGGGAGCAAGTAGTTCGCGCGCTCCCAGCCGAGCTTGGTGCCGAACACCGCGCCTTTGGCTTTGAGCCGGTCGAACAGGGGCGAGCGGCGCAGCGGGCGCACCGACCGGAGCTCCTCGCGCGGCCAGCGCATCGCGTAGTGCAGGCCGAGCGTCTCGACGGTGCGGTCGGCGAGGTGGCGGCGGTTGGCGTGGAAGGGGGCGAAGCGGCGCACGTCGACATCCCAGAGGTCCACGGGCGCCTCGCCGCCGACGAGCCACTCGGCGACGAGCTTGCCGGCGCCACCCGAGTTGGCGATGCCCGCCGAGTTGAATCCCGCGCACACGTAGTAACCCGCGACCTCGGGCGCTTCGCCAAGGATGAAGTTGCCGTCGGGCGTGAAGCTCTCCGGGCCGTTCAGCAGCATCTTGACCGGGGCGTGCTCGAGACACGGCGTGCGGTGGATGGCGTTGACCATCAGCACCTCGAATTGGTCCCAATCCTCGGGCAGCAGCTGGAACTCGAAGCCCGGCGGAATCGGGTCGACGTGCCACGGCTTCGCCGCCGGCTCGAAGCCGCCCATCACCAGGCCGCCCACTTCCTCCTTGTAGTAGATGCACCCGTCGGGGTCGCGGATCACCGGCAGGTCCGGCGTGACGCCATCGATCCGCTCGGTGACGACGTAGAAGTGCTCGGCCGCATACAGCGGCACGTTGACGCCCGCCAGGCGTCCGAACGCTCGTGCCCACTGCCCGGCGCAGTTGACGAGCGCCTCGCAGCGGATCGAGCCCTCCTCGCCGTCGCGCCGCCAGCGCACGCCGTCGACGCGGCCGTCGCGCACGTCGACCCCGGTCATGGACACGCCCTCGGCGATCGTCGCGCCGCCCATGCGCGCGCCCTTGGCGAGCGACATCGTGAGGTCGGTGGGATTGGCCTTGCCGTCGCCCGGAATCCACACGCCCCCCGCCAGGTCGTCGGTGCGCAGGATCGGGGCGATGCGCCCGATCTCGGACACCGAGACGAATTCGAACTCGATGCCGAAGCTCCGCGCGCGCGCCATCTGGCGTCGCATCAGCGCGAGCCGCTCGGGCGTCTTCGCGACGTTGAGCGAACCGCACTGCTTCCAGCCGGTGGCGAGCCCCGTCTCGCGCTCGAGTGCCGCGTAGAGGTCGATGCCGTAACGACTCATGCGGGTGGCGTTGCGCGTCGCACGCGTCTGGCCGACCAGACCTGCGGCGTGCCACGTCGTCCCGCAGGTGAGCCGTCCCTGCTCGAGCAGCACTACGTCCCGTACCCCGAGCTTCGTCAGGTGGTAGGCGGTCGAGCATCCGGCGATGCCGCCGCCGACGATGACGACGCGGGCGTGGGTGGGCAGGGTCGAGTGCACGGTAACCTCCTCAGAACCGCAGCGCGGCCACGCCGGCGGCGACGCTTGCCGCGCCGGCCAGGCGCCGCCAGCCGAACCGCTCGTTCAGGAACACGGTGCCGAGGATCGCGGCGAACACCACCGACACCTCGCGCAATGCGGCGACGACCGCCACCGGCGCGCGCGTCATCGCCCACAGCGCGATCG
The DNA here is from genome assembly GCA_964415375.1 of uncultured Alcaligenaceae bacterium. GTDB lineage: Bacteria > Pseudomonadota > Gammaproteobacteria > Burkholderiales > Casimicrobiaceae > VBCG01. The sequence continues at coordinate 2,463 of CAYQAF010000193.1, read as the reverse complement.
CGTAGGCCGCGACGCTCGCGGCCCCGCCCAGCATGCCGCGACGCCAGCGGCGCAGCAGGTAGCGGCTCGCCTCGCCGCGCTTCAGCCACACGATCCAACCGACGAACGGGATGCCCTCGAGGAACATCAGCCAGAAGGCGTACGACCACGGGTTCCCGGCGGCGCGCGCCCCTGCGCCGTCGATCAGCGTGTAGGTGGCGATGATGGCGGCGTTGGCGATGGCCCAGCCGACGGCCGACGCGGTGTGGCGGCCGCTCGCGAACCAGGCGATCAGCATGATGCCGCCGGAGATCAGCGCGATCCCCGTGATCGCATTCGGGCGCAGGTGCTCGCCGAGCACGGCGACGCCGGCGAGCGTCACGAGAAGCGGTGCGACGCCGCGCATCAGCGGGTAGGCGAACGACAGATCCCCACGGCGATAGGCACCGGCCAGCGTCACGTAGTAGCCGAAGTGCACGAGCATCGAGGCGAGCGCGAATGGCCACGCTGCGGGCGCCGGGAACGGCACGACGAGCACCAGCGGGGCGCAGACGATCGTCGCGCCGGCAACGATCAGCGCCGTGTCGAGCATCGGCTCGCCGGACGCGGACTTGAGGAGCGCGTTCCAGAGCGCGTGCAGGAAGCCGGCGGCAAGCACGGCAAGCGTCACGCCGACCGAGATCTCGGCTGCGGGCAAGGGCAACGGTCAGACGACGCGAGGCACGTCCCTGGGCCGCGGTGGATTCTCGTCGGCGAGGTCGCCCGCGTCGTCGGGGGGCGGCTCGATCAGGCGAGTGCGGGCGAGCACACCGGCCTGCTCGAGGATCGGGTAGGCGACCGTGCAGAAGTGGGAGTTGATGCGGCGCATGTCTGAGATCAGGTCGAGGTGGAGCGACGAAGTCTCGATGCTCTCGATCGTGTTGTCGGCGAGGCGGGCGAGGTGCGCCTCGGCGTACTTGCGCTCGAGGTCGCGGAACAGCACCTTCTGCGCGAGGAGCTCGCGGGCGCTCTTGTCGTCGCCATTGAGAAACACGCTGGTGGCGAGCTGCAAATTGCCGACCAGCCGTCCGTGCAGGACGGTGATCTCGGTCACCCCGGCCTCGGAGAAGCTGCGGCCCTTGTCGATCTTGCGCTCGACCACGTCCTCGAGGATGCGCTCGATGATGTCGCCCACCTGCTCGAGATTGATCGTGAACGACACGATGTCCGCGAGACGCCGGCTTTCGCGCTCGGTGAGCGCCCCGCGCGAGGCCTGCGACAGGTAGAGCTTGATCGCCGTGTAGAGCTTGTCGACGACGTCGTCCCGCTTCGACAGGCGCCCGGCGAGCTCGCGTTCGTTGTCGCGGAGCACGGTCATCATGCCGCGCAGCATCTCCTCGATGACGTCGGCGATGCGCAGCGTTTCGCGGGCGGCGTTGCCGATGGCGAGTGCCGGCGTGTCCAGCGCGGAAGGGTCGAGATGCCGCGGCCGGGACGGATCGTCCGAGGCGGGCGGGGAGGGAAGCAGGCGCTCGGCGAGGCGGGCGATCGGGTTGGTGAATCCGAGGAACAGTACCGCGAGGATCAGGTTGAACGCCAGGTGGAACAGGACGACCGCGTTGGCCGGCGAGAGCCCCGTCCGGGGCACGAGCGTCGCGACGTGGCCGATGAGTGGAATCGCCAGCGCGCAGCCGATCAGCTTGAACAGGAAGTTGCCGAGCGTCACCCGTCGCGCCTCGGACTCTGCCTGCAGCGTGGACAGCATGCCGAGCAGGCCGCTGCCGAGATTTGCACCGAGCACCAGCCCCAGCGCCACCGGCAGCCCGATGACCCCGAGCGAGGCCAGCGTCGCGACGAGCAGCACGACGGCGAGGCTCGAGTACACGACCACGGCGGCGATGGCGGCGACCAGGACGTCGAGGAGCACGTCGCCGGTGAGCGTGGAAAACAGTACCTTGACACCGGCAGTTTCGACCATCGGCTGCGTGGCCGTGCGGATCCACTGCAGCGCGAACAGGATCAGGCCGAGGCCGATCAGGATCCGGCCGAAGCGCCCGTACGGCGTGTCCTGCTGGCGCAAGTACAGCGTGACGCCGGAGACGATCAGGATCGGTGCGAGCCAGTTGAGCTCGAGCGACAGCACCAGCGTGACGAGCGACGTGCCGACGTCGGCCCCGAGCATCACCGCGAGCGCGGGTGCGGTGGCGATCAGCCCCTGTCCCGCGAACGCAGCGACGATCAGCGCGGTCGCGGTGCTGCTCTGCAGCAGCCCGGTCACGGCGAGTCCCGCGAAGAACGCGGTGCCACGGTGGTTGACGCTGCGGCGGAGCAGACGGCGCAACGGCCCGCCGTAGAGGCGCAGAATGCCGGCGCGGACGTTGTGCGTGCCCCAGACGAGCAGCGCGACGCCGGCCAGCAGGTTGAGCAGTGTCTGCATGCGCTCTACGCGTCCGAACCGGCTTCCACCGCGGCAAGCGCGGCGTCGAGGATGTCGAAGGCCCGGTC
>CAYQAF010000192.1:0-4931 GCA_964415375.1 uncultured Alcaligenaceae bacterium | reverse complement strand
CGCGCGCAGACGGTCGACGTCGTCGTCAAAGGCCTGACGGTCGCGGGACTTCGTGCCGCGCGCAAGCATCGAGCCCATCAGCGAGCCCGTCGGCGGCGTGCCGAGGAGACTCTGCTCGTCGCCCTGGTGCAGGCGGACCGAGAAGCGCACCACGCCACCGCGGGTCTGCTTCGGCAGCAGCGCGACCTTCATGCCGTTGCCCATCGTGTAGCGGATCGTGCGGGCGTCGAGGTTCGCGGGCGTCGGGTCGAAGGCCTCGACGGCGGCGGCGGCCTCGTCCCCCTTGTAGTTCTCCACCAGCGCGGCGAGGTTCACCGGCGTCGCCTCGGGCGCGCGGTCCGGACTGGCCTCCGGGAGGAACACGCCGACCGTGCGGTTCGCGGGCTTGAGCCACGCGGTCGCCACGCGCTGCACGTCCTCCGGCTGCAACTTGCGCCAGTGGTCGCGGTAGAGGAAGAACAGGCGCCAGTCGCCGGTGGCGATCGCCTCGGACAGCGACACCCCGGCCTTCTCGGGATCGTTGAAGACTTCGTCGAAGCCCTTGAGCGCCTTGGCGCGAACGCGCTCGACCTCCTCGGCGGTGATCGGCTGCTTGGCGACGTCACTCAACGCGGCCAGCATCGCGTCGCGGGCCGGCTCGATCGCGTCCTCCGGCGCGACCTGCGCCCAGAAGACGATCGTGCCGGGATCGGCGAGCGTGATCGTCCAGTTTTCGACGCCGGTCGCCTTTTTCGTGTCGACCAGCGCCTTGTAGAGCCGCCCGGCGGGTGCGACGGTCATGATCTCGCCCAGCGCTTCCATTGCCACCGCGTCCGGGTGCGCACCGGACATCGCGCGGTAGAGGACACCGATGAGCTTCTGGGAGCCGACCCGCCGCACGACCGCGGTACGCTCGCCGTCCTGCACGGGCTCCGTGGTGTAGAGGCGCGGCAGCGCGCGCGTGGGCTTCGGGATCGCGCCGAAGTGCTTCGCGATGAGGCCGAGCGTCGTCGCGGGGTCGAACTTGCCGGCGATCACCAGCACCGCGTTGTCGGGCTGGTAGTAGGTCTCGTAGAACGCACGAAGGCGCCCGATGTCGACGTTCTCCACGTCCGAGCGCGCGCCGATCGTCACGTTGCCGTAGTTGTGCCAGTCGTAGGCAAGCGCCTGCAGCCGCTTCCACAGCACGAGGCGCGGGTTGTTCTCGCCCATCTCGAACTCGTTCCTCACCACCGTCATCTCGGTGTCGAGGTCGGCCTTGGCGAACTTCGACTGTGTCATGCGCTCGGCCTCCATGCGGAGCGCCCAGTCGAGGCTGTCGTCCGAGGCCGTGAACGTCTCGTAGTAGTTGGTGCGGTCGAAGAACGTCGTGCCGTTGAACTGCATGCCGCGGCGGCCGAGCTCCTGGAACACGTTCGGGATCGAGGGCGTGCCTTTGAACACGAGGTGCTCAAGCAGGTGGGCCATGCCGGTCTCGCCGTAGTTCTCGTGCCGGGAGCCGACGAGGTAGGTGACGTTGACCGTCGTCGTCGGCTTGGTCGCGTCGGGAAAGAGCAGCACGCGGAGGCCGTTGTCGAGACGGTACTCGGTGATGCCCTCGACGCTTGCGCCGCGGGTGACCCCGGCGGGGAGCGCGGTTTGCGCCTGCGCGGCGAGCGCGGCGCAGGCGAGGATCGCGAGGAGGGCGAGGCGTTGGAGGTGGGCGGTCAGGCGCATGGGACGAGCGTTCGTTCGGAGGGGTGGCGAGTATAGCGAGCACGGCTCGGTGACCGCGGTCGGACCGCCCGGGCGCGGGAAAGTGCTGCGGACGGCGACGGAGTGCGCTTGGCGCGGGCCAGGACGGCGCCGACGCCGACGCGATGCGGGCCGGCGGTCGAAGTTGACGTTTACGTAAACGTCAACTAGTCTCCGCGGATCGACCGGGCCGGCCAAGGCCGCCGCGCCGGCGTTGGATTAAGCTAGCAGGCTCCCCGGGCGCACCATGCGCCGACGCGCGCGATGCCAGCGCCGCCGGGGCACGAAAGCGAGGCTTCCCGCGATGAACGATGCGAGCCGTCCCCCGCTCGTCTACCGGCCGGTCCACAAGGTCCGGTTCGTCACGGCCGCGAGCCTGTTCGACGGCCACGACGCCTCGATCAACATCATGCGGCGCATCCTCCAGGCGAGCGGCTGCGAGGTCATCCATCTCGGCCACAACCGCGGCGTCGAGGAGATCGTGCAATGTGCGATCGAGGAGGACGCGCACGGCATCGCGATCTCGTCCTACCAGGGCGGGCACGTCGAGTTCTTCAAGTACATGATCGACCTGCTGCGCGAGCGCGGCGGCGGTCACGTCAAGGTGTTCGGCGGTGGTGGCGGCGTCATCGTGCCCGCCGAGATCGCCGAGCTGCACGCCTACGGCGTCGCGCGCATCTTCTCGCCCGAGGATGGGCAGCGTCTCGGACTGCAGGGCATGATCAACGAATGCGTCGCGGCCTGCGACGTCGACCTGGCCGTCGAGCTGCCGGCCTCGCTCGACGCCCTCACGTCCGGTGACCGCTTCTCCCGCACCCGCGCGCTCGCGCGGTTCATCACCGGGCTCGAGGGCGGCAAGATCCAGGGCAAGCTCCACGACGCGCTCACCCGCGCGGCGGCAAAGCTCGCCTCGCCGGCGCTCGGCATCACCGGCACCGGCGGCGCAGGCAAGAGCTCGCTCACCGACGAGCTGGTGCGCCGCTTCCGCCTCGACCAGGACGACCGGCTCAGGATCGCGATCCTGTCGATCGACCCGTCACGGCGGAAGTCCGGCGGGGCGTTGCTCGGCGATCGCATCCGCATGAACGCCATCGGCCATCCGCACGTCTACATGCGCTCGCTCGCGACGCGGGACACCGGCTCCGAAGTGAGCAAGGCGCTGCCCGACGCGATCGCCGCGTGCAAGGTCGCCGGCTTCGACCTGATCCTGGTCGAAACCTCCGGGATCGGCCAGGGCGACGCCGCGATCGTGCCGCTCGTCGACCTGTCGCTCTACGTGATGACGCCCGAGTTCGGCGCCGCCTCGCAGCTCGAGAAGATCGACATGCTCGACTTCGCCGACTTCGTCGCTATCAACAAGTTCGACCGCAAGGGCGCGGCCGACGCGCTGCGCGACGTGCGCAAGCAGGTGCAGCGGAACAGCGAGCGCTTCACCGAGTCGCCGGAAGCGATGCCGGTGTTCGGCACGATGGCCTCGCGGTTCAACGACGACGGCGTCACGGCGCTGTACCACGCGGTGCGTGGAGCGCTTGCGGAGCGCGGGCTCGCGTTCCGGCCCGGGCGACTCGCGCCGCCTGCGACGAAGTACTCCACCGGCCAGAGCGCGATCGTGCCGGCGGCGCGGGCGCGCTACCTCGCCGACATCGCGGGGGCCATGCGCGATTATCACCTGTGGTCCGCGTCGCAGGCGCGCCTCGCCCGCGAGCGGCAGCAGCTCCGCGCGGCGAAGGCGATGCTGGCCGCCGAGTGCAAGCAGGACGGCCGCGATCTCGACCCGCTGATCGCCGACCGCGAGTCGCGGCTCGACCCGCGCGCGCGAAAGCTCCTCGACATGTGGCCGCAGACCAAGGCGGCGTACGCGGGCGACGAGTACGTGGTGAAGATCCGCGACCGCGAGATCCGCACCAGCCTCGTGTACACGTCGCTGTCCGGCTCGAAGATCCGCAAGGTGGCGCTGCCGCGATTCGAGGACGAGGGCGAGATCCTGCGCTGGCAGCTTGCCGAGAACGTTCCCGGCAGCTTCCCCTTCACCGCCGGCGTGTTCGCGTTCAAGCGCGAGAACGAGGACCCGACGCGGATGTTCGCGGGCGAGGGCGACGCCTTCCGTACCAACCGGCGCTTCCACCTGCTCGCCGACCACATGCCCGCGCAGCGGCTGTCCACGGCGTTCGACTCGGTGACGCTGTACGGCTTCGATCCCGACCGGCGGCCGGACATCTACGGCAAGGTGGGCAACTCCGGGGTGTCGATCGCGACGCTCGACGACCTCAAGGTGCTCTACTCGGGCTTCGACCTGTGCGACCCGAAGACCTCGGTGTCGATGACGATCAATGGCCCGGCGCCGACGATCCTCGCGATGTTCATGAACGCCGCGGTCGACCAGCAGGTCGACAAGTTCCGCACCGACAACGGTCGTGAGCCGACCGAGGACGAGGCCGAGAAGATCCGCGAGTGGACGCTCGCGACGGTGCGCGGCACGGTGCAGGCCGACATCCTGAAGGAGGACCAGGGCCAGAACACCTGCATCTACTCCACCGAGTTCAGCCTCAAGGTGATGGGCGACATCCAGGAGTGGTTCGTCCACCACAACGTCCGCAACTTCTACTCGGTGTCGATCTCCGGCTACCACATCGCGGAGGCCGGCGCGAACCCGATCAGCCAGCTCGCGTTCACGCTGGCGAACGGTTTCACCTACGTCGAGGCCTACCTCGCGCGCGGCATGCACATCGACGACTTCGCGCCGAACCTGTCGTTCTTCTTCAGCAACGGCATGGACCCCGAGTACACGGTGCTCGGGCGCGTCGCGCGCCGCATCTGGGCGGTGGCGATGAGGAATCGCTACGGCGCCAACGAGCGCAGCCAGAAGCTCAAGTACCACTGCCAGACGTCGGGACGCAGCCTGCACGCGCAGGAGATCGCGTTCAACGACATCCGCACGACGCTGCAGGCGCTGATCGCGACGTACGACAACGCCAACTCGCTGCACACCAACGCCTACGACGAGGCGATCACCACGCCGACCGAGGAGAGCGTGCGGCGAGCGATGGCGATCCAGCTCGTCATCAACCGCGAGTGGGGGCTCGCCAAGAACGAGAACCCCAACCAGGGCGCGTTCATCATCGACGAGCTGACGGATCTGGTCGAGGAGGCGGTGCTGAAGGAATTCGAGGCGATCGCCGAGCGCGGCGGCGTGCTGGGGGCGATGGAGACCGGCTACC
>CAYQAF010000191.1:0-4947 GCA_964415375.1 uncultured Alcaligenaceae bacterium | reverse complement strand
TCGCCTCGGTGATGATCGCGGTGGCGATGTTGATCGTGGCGAGCACCAGCACCGGACCTAGCACGTTCGGCAGCAGGTGGCGGCCCATGATGGCCCAGGGCGACACGCCGATGACCCGTGCCGCCTGGACGTACTCCTTGTTCTTCTCGACCAGCGTCGAGCCGCGCACGGTCCGTGCGTACTGGACCCAGTTCGACACGCCGATCGCGAGGATCAGCACCGCGAGCGCGACGTCGCCGTGGGCGTCGCGCGGCAGCGCGGCGCGGGCCACGCCGTCGATCAGCAGCGCGATGAGGATCGCGGGGAACGACAGTTGCACGTCCGCCACGCGCATGATGAACGCGTCGATCCTGCCTCCCGCGTAGCCGGCGAGCAGGCCCAGCGACACGCCGAGCACCACGGCGAGCACGACCGACGCGAGGCCCACGAGCAGCGAGATGCGGGCGCCGAACATAATCGCCGACAGCACGTCGCGGCCCTGGTCGTCGGTGCCGAGCAGGTACCCCGCCTTGCCGCCGTCGATCCACACGGGCGGCGCGAGCGCGTCCATCAGGTTGAGGGTCCGAAGGTCGAACGGGTTGTGCGGCGCGAGCCAGGGCGCGAACAGCGCGGCGGCCAGGCAGATCGCGAGCACGATCGCGGACACGATCGCGACCGGCGAGCGACGGAAGCTGTAGGCGAGGTCGCTGTCCCACGCGGCGGCCAAGTGCTCCGCCATCGTCGGGCGCGCGACGACGATTGCCGGGCGCTCGTCGGTCACCGTCCGGCTCCCTGCATGGCCACGAGCGCCTGCAGTGCCGCGACGCGCGCCTGGGCGAACACCATCGCCTTCCAGGCCGGCGAGTCGACGTAGAACGCGTCGCGCGTCATGCGCAGAATGCACTCTCGGCTCGCCGCATCGGCCTGCGGATGATTGGCGAGCCACTGGCGCGCGCGCAGCGCCGCCAGCACCTGCGCAAATGGCAGCGTGCCGTACTCGAGCGCGACGCCCGCGTACTCCACACCGGCGCAGGTCTCCGGAACCGCGTTGAACAGCATCCCCGACACTTGCGCCGACGTCGACGAGCCGTCGTAGATCGACGTCACGTCCGCACCGAAGCACGCGCGCGTGCGCGCGAGCGTCGCTGGGTCGTCCGGACCGGCGTAGATCTTCTCCGCGTGACCGAGCGGCCCGAGTCCGGTGTGAATGTCGATCCAGTTGAGGCGCCGCCGCGATCCGGCGTGCCGTCGCAACGCGTCCCGCAACACGTCGCTGCTCCACGCCGGTTTCGTCCCCGCGAAGAACAGGCCGTCGGCACGATCCGACTGGCCCGCGCTCACCGCCTGCTGCAACGCCGCCACGCCGCGGGCCGCGACGTAGTCCGCCATGCGGCGCTCGTTCTGCGCGGACGGTGGCCAGGTGGCGGGAACGATGAAGTCGTGGACTTCGAGATACGCGGTGTTCGGCGGCGTCGGGGCGAAGTCGCGAATATTTCGATTGAGGTCGACGTTGTCTTCGTTGGTCCGCGCGACGTGCGCGAAGCCGTACGGGTTCAATGCGTGCAGGAACGCCACGGCCACGCCGCTGCGCCGCACCGCGTCGACGAACGACGGGTCGCTCATCAGCGCCACCTGGCAACCGCTGCCGCAGAATCCCTCGGCGCCGTGGGTGCCGGAGGTCACGAGCAGGAGCGACGGCGAGGCCGTATCGCCGAGCAGCGCGACGTCGATCGCCAGCGCGTCGCCCTCGGGTCCCCGGGCGGAGGGGTGCACATGCGTCTCGACCGGCAACGCGAGGTGCGAGGCGGCAGCAAGGAACTTCGCCCGCGCCTCGGCGTAGTCCGCGCCGAAGTGCGCGGCCGGATCGACGTCCGACCAGACCCATGCGGCGGGAGCGCCGCCGGACGGCACGGTGTCCGCTCCGTGCCTCACGGCGCGAGCCTCCCGATCGGCAACGCCCGTTCGGCGAGCGCGGCGAGGTAACCGGCGCCGAGCGGGATCACGGCGTCGTTGAAGTCGTAGCGGGTCGCATGCAGGAACCCCCCGGCATCCGCGCCGCCTTGCCCAAGGCGCGCGAACGCGCCCGGTTTCACCTGCAGCATGAAAGAGAAGTCCTCCGACCCCATCGACGGGTCGAGGTTGCGGACCACGTTCTCCTTGCCCACCAGCGACTCCGCCACGTCGAGCGCGAAGGCGGACGGGCCATCGTGATTGATCGTCGCCGGGTAGATGCGCTCGTAGTGCACGGTCGCCTGCGCGCCGAATGCGGCGCCGATCGATCCGACGAGCTCCTTCAGGCGCTGCTCCACGGTGTTCTGCACGGTCGGCTTGAACGTGCGCACCGTGCCGACCAGCTTCGCGTGCTGCGGCACGACGCTCATGGCCCCGGGGTTGCCGGCGTGCATCGAGCACAGGCTCACTACCGCGGTGTCGATCGGCGACACATTGCGGGAGACGATCGACTGCACCGCGGTGATGATGTGGCCGGCGACCACGACCGGGTCGACCGTGCGATGCGGATGGGCACCGTGGCCCCCCTGACCGTCGATCGTGATCTCGACCCGGTCGGCCGCCGCCATCGCGGCGCCCGGCGTGAGTCCGATCTTGCCGACCGGCAGCGCCGGCCAGTTGTGCAGCGCGAACACCTGCTCGCAGGGAAAGCGTTCGAACAGCCCGTCCTCGATCATCTCGCGCGCGCCGGCGAATCCTTCCTCGCCGGGCTGGAAGATGAGGTTGACCGTGCCGGCGAAGTTGCGCGTCTCGGCGAGGTAGCGCGCTGCCGCGAGCAGCATCGTCGTGTGCCCGTCGTGGCCGCAGCCGTGCATGCGTCCGTCATAGCGCGACCGGTGCGGGAATTCGTTCTCCTCCTGCATCGGCAGCGCGTCCATGTCGGCGCGCAGGCCCACCGTGCCGTCGCCGTCGCGGCCGCGGATCACCGCGACGACCCCGGTACGGCCGATCCCCACGTGATGCTCGATGCCGAGCCGGCGCAACTGCTCGCAGACGATGCGGGCCGTGCGCTCCTCCTCGAAGCCGAGCTCCGGATGCGCGTGCAGGTCGCGGCGCAGGCCGGTGTACTCGGCGTGCCAGTGGCGGATGTGCTCGACCGGATTCACGCGTTCGTCACCCGGCTCAGTGGCCCGCGGAAGCGCCGCGCTCGATGCGCAGGCGCGGGTCGACCGCGTAGTACAGCAGGTCGACCAGCAGGTTGATCAGCACGAACACCAGCGCGATGAAGCAGAGGTACGCCGCCATCACCGGGATGTCGGCGAAGTTCACCGCCTGGATGAAGAGCAGGCCCATGCCCGGCCACTGGAACACGGTCTCGGTGATGATCGCGAACGCGATGATCGCGCCGAGCTGCAGGCCGGTGATCGTGATCACCGGCACCAGCGTGTTCTTGAGCGCGTGCCCGAAGTGGATGGCCCGGTCGGTGAGCCCGCGAGCCCGCGCGAACTTGATGTAGTCGGTGCGCAGCACCTCGAGCATCTCGGCGCGCACCAGGCGCATGATCAGCGTCATCTGGAACAGCGCGAGCGTGATCGACGGCAGGATCAGCGCCTTCAGTCCCGAGGGCGTGAGGAGCCCGGTGGTCCACCAGCCGAGCGCGACCACGTCGCCGCGCCCGAACGACGGCAGCCAGCCGAGGATGACCGCGAACACGAGGATCAGCAGGATGCCGATCAGGAACGTCGGCAGGCTGACCCCGATGAGCGATACCGCGAGCAGCACATGGGAGAGCACGCTGTGCCTTCGCAGCGCGGTGTAGACGCCGGCGGGAATGCCGACGAACAGCGCGATGAGCGCGGCCGCCATCGACAGCTCGATGGTCGCCGGCAGGCGCTCCTTGAGCAGCGTCGACACCTTGCGTCCCTGCCGCAGCGACACCCCGAAGTCGCCCTGGACGGCGTTGCCGACGAAGCGGCCGAACTGCACGTGGAACGGCTGGTCCAGCCCGAGCTCGCCGCGCAGTCGTGCGCGGTCCTCGATCGTCGCGTCCTGGCCGAGCATGCCCGCCACCGGATCGCCGACGTAGTTGAACAGCCCGAAGGCGATGAACGAGACCACGGCCATCACGGCCGTCGACTGCAGCAGGCGGCGCAGGACGAAGGCGAGCATCGTCAGCGGGAACGGGCGCCCCGGTCAGGGCGCCCGCGGCCTCGATGCCGTCGCTCCCGCGAACGCGGAAGCCCAGTGTCCCGCGGCGCGAAACGACGCTGGGTCCCCGCAGGCGCGGGGACGACGACAAGCGGTCAATCGACCTTCGCCCAGCGCATGTCGAGGCGGTTGTCCGCGCGGTGGAACACGGAGACGTTCGAGCGCATCGCCCACGGGATCACCTGCTGGTGCAGCGGGATGTGGCCGACGTCGTCGGCGTGGATCCGCTGCGCATCGCGCATCGCCTGGTTGCGCTTGCCGTCGTCGATCTCGGTCTTCACCTGGTCGATCAGCGCGTCCGCCTTCGGGTTGCTGTACTTGCCGAGATTGAAGTTGCCGTCGGCGCCCTTGCCGTCCGCCGCCGGCGTCCGGATCAGGCTCTGCAGCGTGTAGAGCCCGTCGAACGTCGCCGTCGCCCAGCCCAGCAGGTAGACGCTGGTGTCGTTCTTCTGGATCTTCTGGAAGTACGTCGCCCGCGGCATCGCGTTCAGCTTGACCTTGAGGCCGACCTTCGCCCACATCGCCGTGATCGCGATGCAGATCTCCTCGTCGTTGATGTAGCGGTTGTTCGGGCAGTCGATCGTGAACGAGAAGCCCTCCGGGTAGCCGGCGTCGGCGAGGAGCTTCCGCGCGGCGGCCTCGTCGTGCGGCAGGCGCTTCGCGAATTCCTCGAAGTAGCCGTTGACCTGCGGCGCGATCATCGAGCCGGTCGGCACCGAGAGCCCGCGCATCGTGGCGCGGCGGATCGCCTCGATGTCGATCGCCTGGTAGAAGGCCTGGCGCACGCGCTTGTCCTTGAACGGGTTCTTG
>CAYQAF010000190.1:0-4980 GCA_964415375.1 uncultured Alcaligenaceae bacterium | reverse complement strand
TGCTCGGCGTGGCACTCGCCGCCGTCGGCAACGCGGTGGCGCTGCGCCGCGTGGCGCCGTGATTCCGACACGTCGTCACGGAGCGATGCCGGGAAACGCGGCGTCGAGCGCCTCCAGGAACTCGGGCAGACGCGATGCCGGCAGGCCGTTGATGCCGGCCGCGGCGGCCCGACCGCCACCCTGCGGGAATTGCCGGCAGAGGCGGTCTGCACCCTGCGGTGCGGCGAGCGGCGCCCGCACGCTCACCCACCAGCCGCCGCGTTCGCCTGGAGTCAGCACGGCATGCGCGCGCGTGGGTGCGCGGTGCGCGAGGTCGTTGGCGAAGAGGCTCGCCACGCGCCGGCTCCACGCGGCATCCGGCAGCTCGTAGACCTCGGCCCCCACGCGCGTGACAGCCGGCGTGAGGGTTCGCGCCGCCGCGAGATCCGCGCACGCACCGTCGCGCAGCGTCCGGACCACCGGCTCGGCTGCGGCGAAGTGGAGTGGATCGCGGTAGCGGTGCAGGATCGCATAGAGATCGGCCGGACCGATGACGAGGTCCTCTTCGCGCTCCCCGCAGCCGGCGTAGGCGAGCGCCTCGCCGAGACTGCGCAACTCGCCAGCCTCGGCATCGGAAAGCGAGAGGCTCCGACCGAGCTGTTCGGCGCTCGCGTGCAGGTTGTCGCCGTACGCGGCGACGACCGCCCACGCCCGGTGGCGGCCGCCAAGGTGCCGGTCCACCAGCATCGCGGTGCAGACATCTGGCGCGCTGTCGATCGTTGCCGAAAGCCCTGGGTGCACGGGCACCTCGCCCGCGTAATGGTGATCGAACCAGGTCACGTCGACGCCGCGAGCGAGGAGGACGTCCAGCGCCGCCCTGTTGACGTCGAGCGAGATGTCGAGCACCGTGACGCTGTCGCCTTCGCGCGCGTCGACGCGCTCGAGCAGGCGGACGTCGCGCTTCGGGCCGGTGACGAGATGGCAGTCCCGCGGCGCCGCGAGTCGAAGCTGATGCAATGCGCACAGCCCGTCGGCATCGCCGTTGAAGACGTCGTGGCAGGTCATCGCGTCGCCCGGTGCTCACGTTGCCCGGCAGGTGGCGCGAAGGACGGTCCGGCGGCGCGTGCGGGGTGTCGCGTGTCGCGCGGACGCCAATGACCGGGATCATGGACGATCGAGCACCGATGCTGTTTTCGCCGGAATCCTCCGGCACGTTCGCAGCCGACGTCGCCGCCGCGCTGCGGGTCGACCTCGCCCCGCTCGAGGCGCGGGTGTTCGAGGACGGCGAGCACAAGACCCGGGCACTCGCGAGCGTCCGCGGGCGCGACGTGTTCGTATTGCAGTCGCTCTTCAGTGACGGCGGCCACAGCGTCAATGACCGCATGGTCCGGCTGCTGTTCTTCGTGGCGGCTATCAGGGACGCCGCCGCTGCGCGCGTGACCGCCGTGATTCCCTACATGGGCTACGCCCGCAAGGACCGGCGGACCAAGCCGCGCGACCCGGTGACGACACGCTACGTCGCCCAACTTTTCGAGGCGGTCGGCACCGATTGCGTCGTCACGCTCGACGTGCACAATCTCGCCGCGTTCGAGAACGCATTCCGCTGCCGCACTGCGCACCTGGAGGCGGCGCCACGGTTCGTCGCCGAGCTCGCATCGGGTCTCGCCGATCTGCCGGTGACCGTGGTCTCGCCGGATGCCGGCGGCATCAAGCGCGCCGAGGCGTTCCGTCGGCGCCTCGAAGCCGCGCTCGGGCGCCCGGTCGGCTCGGCGTTCGCGGAGAAGCACCGGAGCGGCGGCGTCGTGAGTGGCGAAGGCTTCGTCGGGCCTGTTGACGGGCGCATCGCGATCATCGTCGACGACCTGATCGCCGGTGGCACGACCGTCGCGCGCGCGGCGCGCGCGTGCCGCGATCGGGGTGCGGCGCGCGTGATCGCCGTGGCCTCGCACGGCGTGTTCGCGCCGACGGCGCCCGACATGCTCGCCACCCCGGACGTCGACCAGGTCCTCATCACCGACTCGCTCCCGGCGCCGCCGATGCCGGCGGGCCCGTTCGCGGCAAAGCTCCAGCGGCTTTCCGTTGCGCCGCTCATCGCCGAGGCTATCGCGCGACTCCACGCGGGAGGCTCGCTCTCCGGGCTGCTCGACTGAGCGAGGCGGGCGAAGCCCAGGCCCGAAGGGCGCGTCGCCGAGCGAGGGAGGTCGGCCGACGCGTCGCCGTTTCGGCCTGATGCACCGGGCACAACGAGGCCGACGATGGAGCGGGCGGCGCGCGTTCACGGCATGCCCCCGTCCTCGACCAGCTGCTGCGCGATCCCGAGGTAGGCCTCGGCGCGTTCACGCCACAGGGGGTTCTGGGCCAGCGCCGGCTCGCGCAGGTGCCGGATCGCGAGTCTCGCGCGCACGCACGCACGCAGGCTCTGGTAGAAGCGCACGACGGCCGGCGGCGCATCGTCGCCGCTCGCGCGCCGGTAGTCGTTGAGGATTGCCTCGCCGATCGACGGCGCGCCCAGTCGCGTGCACTCGAGCGCGAGGAACCCGAGGTCGTCGACGGCATCCTGCGTGCGCAGCGCGCGCGAGAAGTCGAGGCAGTCGATGACCTGCGGCTCGCCGTCGAGGCAGACGTGCTCAGGACGCAGGTCGCCGTGGCCTTCGACCAGCGCGCCGCGCCGCGCGTCGAGCCATTGGCGCGCCGCCAGCACGTCGAGCTGCCGTGCGCAGATCCGTTCGATCCGTTCGATGGGCAACCCGTACTCCGGGCGCGTGAGCTCGTCGCGGTTGGCGTGGACACTACCCACGAGGCGTTCGCGATACGCCTCGACGTCCGCGTCGTGACCTCGGGCGTCACGGTAGAAGGCGGTGAGCCGGGCGACCAGCGCGGCGACGTCCTCCGCGCGCACCTCGCCGTTCGCGATCAGGCGATCGAGCATCCGCTCGGGAGCGAGGCGGCGCATCTCGACCGCCCAGTCGACGGCCTGCGCCCCGGCCGAGAAGGAGATCGTGCCGGCGGCGTCGGCGAGGAGGGGCCGCGTGCCGAGGTAGACGTCGTGCGACAGCCTGCGGTTCAGGCGCACCTCCTCGGCGCAGTTGCGGCGGCGCGCGGTGATGCGGCGCAGGTCGGCGAACTCGGTGCGGATCGCCTTCTTGATCTTGACCGCACGGTCTCCGGTGACGAACACCCACGACCAGTGCGTCTCGATGGTCTCGACGCGCGTGCCTCCTTCCGCGTGACTCGACGGGCGCGAGAGGAAATCGACCACGGCCTGCTGGGCGACGGGTACGCCGGGACTCTCGGGTCCGGCGCGCGTGGCCTCGGGATCGCCGATGAGTGCGACGAGCCGCGCCCATTCCGGGCTCGAGCGCAGCGTCGGCGCCGGCCGCTCGCCGTTCCAGACCACCACGTTCGGCGCTTCGTCGTCCGCGAGCGGCTCCTCGGTACGGAGTTGGTGGGCGAGCACCGCGGCGTTTGCCTCCGAGGCGTCCGTGGACCCTCGCGCCCGCGCCGCGATGCGTCGTTCGAGTGTCGCCGGGCGACCCCGCACCGACAGTATCGCGAACGGCACGCCGAGCGACGCGGCCGCGGCGCGGAACAGGTCGCGCTGCCAGCGGTGCAGGAACGCGCCGTCGGCGACGACCGTGAAGCCGCCGGCGACGGCCTCGTGCGCGAGGTCCAGTACGCGACGGTACGTGGTCCGGGTCGCGTCCTCGGCATACAGGCCGGACTGCGTGCCGCTGTCGCTCGATGCCGTCACCGCGAGCCCGTGCAGGCGCTTGCGCTCGACGTCGGTACGCACGCGCAACGCGCCGAGCGGCGCGGTGATCGCATCGGACACCGTGGTCTTGCCGGAACCCGAGAGCCCGTGCATCGCGACCATCGCAGGATGCGGCGGCTCCGCCCAGGCGCGCGCGAGCGCGACGTACTCGCGGCACTCGGTCGCGAGCCACGCGCGCTCCACGCCGTCGGGCAACTGCGCCGCACGCAGCGCCTCGACCTTGGCCCGGACCATCGCCCGGTAGACGACAAAGAAGCGCAGCACCGCGGCACCCGCGTAGTCGCCGGTCGCTTCGAGATAGCGGTTGACGAAGCGGTCGGCGAGGTCCGCGCGACCCCGGTACTCGAGGTCCATCGCGAGGAACGCGACCTCGCCCATCAGGTCGTTCCAGCGCATTCGCGGATTGAAGTCGATGCAGTCGAAGATCGCGATCCGCCCGTCGACCAAGGCGATGTTGCCGAGGTGGAGGTCGCCGTGGCATTCGCGCACGAAGCCTTCGCGCCGGCGCGCTTCGAGCCGGCTCCGGATCGCCGCGAACGTCCGCTCCGTCCAGCGCCGCAACGCGTCGAGCGTTCCCGCGATCGCCGGATCCGGCCAGGCGGCCAGCAACGCGTCGATGTTGTCGAGCGCGAGCGCGAGCGCATCCAGCGCATCGCCGAACGGGGACTCCGGCGGCGCAACGTCGACGCTGCCATGGAAGCGGGCCACCTCGGCGGCGAGTTCGTCGATGCGCCGCTCGTCGACCTCCTGCCGGTCGAGCATCGAAGACAGGAGCATCTGCTGCGGGAATTCCCGCATGCGGACCGCGTAGTCCAGCACCGCGCCTTCGCCGCAGAGCTGCGGCGCGTCGGGCGATCCGGTGATCGGCACCACGCACTCGTAGAGCGCGGGCGCGAGGCGCCGGTTCAGGCGCAGCTCCTCGTCGCAGTAGAAGCGGCGCGCGGCGAGCGTGCGGAAATCGAGGAACTCGAGGGCGATCGCCTTCTTGATCTTGTAGGCGTGCACACCGGTCAGGAGCACATACGAGATGTGGGTCTCCAGCAGGTCGACGCGCGCGCAGTCGGGGCCGTGCCGCGAGGGTTCGCGCAGCGCGGCTACCAGCCGGGCCTGCTCCGCGGGACCGATCTCGCGGGAGGACGGCACGATCTCAGGCAAGCTGCGGTCGACCGCTGGCGACTGGGCGGGTGTCGCCGAATCCGCATACTGCCGGCCATGCGCCTCCACCATCG
>CAYQAF010000189.1:3264-4988 GCA_964415375.1 uncultured Alcaligenaceae bacterium | reverse complement strand
CGTCGTGCCGCGGTGGATGGGTGCGAAGATGGCGCTCTCGACGCTCCTCGCCGAGCGCACGCGCGCGCTGATCGCGCAGGCCCGTTCCGGTGTGTACGCGCAGCCGGAGCTGGCGCTGGTGCGACCGCTCCTCGAGCTGCAGGCGCGCTGGTCCGCACTGCCGGCCGGCAACGAATGGCTGGTGGAGCGGCTCGCGACCCGGGACGGCCACTACCTCGTCTTCTACCCGTTCGAGGGACGGCTCGCGCACCTCGGGCTCGCCACGCTGATGAGCTACCGGCTGTCGCGCGCGGCACCGCGCACGTTCAGCATCACCGTCAACGACTACGGTTTCGCGCTGCTCTCGCCGGAGCCCGTGACGCTCGGCGTTCGCGAGCTGGGCCCGCTGCTGGCGGCCGCCGACGTCGAGCGCGACATCCTCGCCGGGCTGAACGCCGCCGAGCTCGCCCGACGGCGCTTCCGGGAGATCGCCCGCGTCGCCGGACTCGTGTTCCAGGGCTTTCCCGGGCAGGGACAGTCGAGCCGGCAATTGCAGGCATCGTCGGGACTCATCCACGACGTGTTCGCCGAGTACGACCCCGACAACCCGCTGCTCGCGCAGGCGACCCGCGAGGTGCTGGAACGCGAGCTCGAAGCGACGCGGCTCGCCGCAGCCCTCGCGCGCCTTCGTGCCAGCCGTGTCGTCATCACCGACCCGCCGCGCCCGACGCCGTTCGCGTTTCCGCTGATGGTCGAGATGTTCCGCGAGAAGCTCACCACCGAGGCGCTCGAGGCGCGCGTTGCACGCATGGTCGGCGAGCTCGAGGCCGCCGCGTCCGTCGACTGAAACGCGCCGGTCCCTCGCCGTTCGACCGATGCGCAAGTCGCGAGGCGCGCGACCACCCTGCGATTTGCGCCGCGGACGCGGAGATGTGACGATGCGTGCTTTCGACCGTCTTCAGACAAGGACACTCCATGCCGCTTTCCCTCGACCTCTCGGGCCGCGTGGCCCTCGTCACCGGCGCCGCCCGCGGCCTGGGCTTGGCGATCGCGCGCGGGCTCGCGCGCGCCGGCGCCCTCACGGTGCTGAACGGTCGCGACGCCAAGGCACTGTCCGCGGCCCGCGCCTCGATCGAGGGTGACGGCGGGCGCGCCGACGCCGCGGTGTTCGACGTCACCGACCGCGACGCCGTGCGGGCCGCGATTGCCGACCTCGAGGCGCGGCACGGAGCGATCGATATCGTCGTCAACAACGCCGGCATCCAGCGGCGCCATCCGGTCACCGAGTTCCCGCTCGAGGACTGGGACGCGATCATCGCGACCAACCTCACCGCACCGTTCCTGGTCGCGCAGGCCGCGCTGCCCGGCATGAAGGCGCGGGGCCGGGGCGTCATCATCAACATCGCGTCGCTGATGAGCGAGCTCGGGCGCCCCACGATCGTCCCTTACACGGCCGCCAAGGGCGGCGTGCGCCAGCTGACGCGCGGGCTCGCCACCGAACTCGGCCCCACGGGCATCCGCGTCAATGCGATCGCGCCGGGCTACTTCCTCACCGAGATGAACCGTGCGCTCATCGACAACAAGGAGTTCGACACCTGGGTGCGGGGCCGCACGCCGATGCGCCGCTGGGGAGACCCCGACGAGCTCGCCGGCATCGCCGTGTTCCTCGCCTCCGATGCCGCGAGCTACATCACCGGCCAGACGATCTTCGTCGACGGCGGCATGAGCGTCTGTGTCTGACGCCC
>CAYQAF010000189.1:0-3164 GCA_964415375.1 uncultured Alcaligenaceae bacterium | reverse complement strand
CGGTACTCGCAGCCCACCCAGCCGTCGTAGCGGAGGTCGTCCAGCAACCGGAACAGGTAGGTGTAGTTGATCTCGCCCGCGTCGGGCTCGTGCCGTCCCGGCACGCCCGCGATCTGCACGTGGCCGATGTGCGGCTGCCAGCGCCGGAACTTGTTCGCGAGATCGCCCTCGACCATTTGGCAGTGATAGAAGTCCATCTGCACCTTGAGGTTCGGCGCGCCGACCTCGGCGCGGATCGCGTGCGCCTCGCGCTGCGTGCTCAGGAGGTAGTTCGGCATGTCGAACGGGTTGATCGGCTCGATCAGCACCGTGACGCCTTGTGGCGCCGCCTCCTCGCACGCCAGACGCAGGTTGCGCACGTAGGTGCGTACGCGGCGCGCGCGCTCGTCCGCGTCGGCGTCCTCGGGGAGCAGCCCCGCCATCACGTGCAGCCGTTTCGTGCCGAGCGCCTGCGCGTAGCGGAGCGCGCCGGCGAACTCCGCGGCGAACTCGTGCTCGCGCCCGGGAAGCGAGGCGAGCCCGCGGTCGCCCGCGGCCCAATCCCCGAGTGCGGCGTTGAACAGCACCACCTCGAGTTCGTGCGCACGCGCGCGCTCGACCAGCTCGCGGGACTGGAACTCGTAGGGCGACAGGAATTCGACGGCGCGAAAGCCCGCCTCGGCCGCCTCACCGAACCGGTCGAGGAAAGGCACGTCGTTCCACAGCATCGTCAGGTTGGCAGCGAAGCGCGGCACGGTCCCATGAGCCCGAAGGGCCGCCCCGAGGGCCAATCCCCCCGAGGCGCGTTAGCGCGGAGGGTAGTCCAGCGAGCCTGCCCATGCGCCGTCGCCCCGGGCGCCGCGCGGTGGGCTGACTTAGAATCGGCCCTCGATCCAAGTGTGCGCCACGCAGGGGCACCCAGGCAACGCGTGCCGCGTCACGACAGGCATTCCGACCGATGAGCGTCGCGACACTGCAACTTCCGACAAGCCCCACTGGCCCGGATGCGGCCCGGGACGTCCTGTCCGCATCGTGTGGCGGGGAAGCCGTGGAGCTCCACGCCGCCCGCGCGCTGTACTGGCCCCGCGGGCGCACGCTGTTCGTCGCCGACGTGCACCTGGGCAAGGGCGCGGCGTTCCGGGCGGGAGGCATCCCCCTGCCGCGTGGCGCGACCGCCGACGACCTCGCGCGGCTCGCCACGCTCGTCGCCCGCACGCGCGCCGGGACGCTGTGTGTGCTCGGCGACTTCCTGCACGCCGCATCGGGCCGCGTGCCCGCGCTCGACACGGCCTTCCGCGCGTGGCGCGACGCTCACTCGGGACTGTCGGTCCGGATCGTGCGCGGCAACCATGACACCCGGGCCGGCGATCCGCCGACGGCCTGGGCGGTCGACGTGGTCGACGAGCCCTACGCGCTCCCGCCATTCCTGGCCTGCCACATCCCGCAGGCACCCCGGACGGGTTACGCCCTGTGCGGCCACGTCCACCCCGGCGTACGACTCGCCGGTCGCGGACGCGAATCGGTCCGGCTGCCGTGCTTCGTGCTCGGGCGACGCCGGGCGCTCCTGCCGGCATTCGGCCGCCTGACCGGACTCGCGATCCTCGCTGCATCGCCCGAGGACACCGTCGTCGCCATCGCCGACAACCGCCTGTTCCGCCTGCCCCCGGCGCTCCAGTAGAACAGTTTCATGCGGGTTGCGGGGTTGTTTATCGGCCCGGCAACATGGATAAGCACGGGCGCAGGTGCCGTTACGGTGCAGCGGCGGGGTTTTTTGACAGCAACGACCCGGGCCCGAATACGGTCCTTGCTGCGCTGCGACGAGGGAAGTCCTTGTTGCGCAACGGGCACGACCGCGAAGCGGGCCGCCGGCGTGATCCCTGTGGACAAGTCGGTGAACAAGCGGTGGAGCGTCGGTGGATCGTGTGGCGGCCCACACCCAAGTTCCTGTTTTCAGCCGCGATTCCGGCACGCGTCCGCGGGGATAAATTGGCGCTTGCATGACGGCCGCCAAGCCACTATGCTTGGTGCTGAACCTGCATCTCAACACAATATCTTGTAGGTTCTGATTCTGAAGCGCAATCGGCAATGCGTGCCGGGTCAGGAGGATTCGGCACGGCCTGTCAAGCCGGCGCGCGACCGTTTGCACGCTTGGGACGACATGCCGCGCCGGTCGCGGGATTGCGCAAAAGTATTCGCTTCGCGTCCCGGGCGTTCGAGATCGTCACAAGCACAAGAATTCGGGAGAAACACCGCATGCAACTCACGTCCGCCGTCCCGTCCACCGCCTCGCCCAGCGTGCCCATGGGCACGATGGCCAGCGCCGAGGCCGGATTGCCGGTCGGCACGGGGGCCGATCCCCGCTTCGCCCAGTACAAGGTCATCCGCCGCAACGGGTCCGTGGTCGGCTTCGAGCCGGCCAAGATCACGATCGCGATGACCAAGGCGTTCCTCGCCGTGCACGGCGGTCAGAGCGCCGCGTCGGCGAGCGTGCGCGACGAGGTCACCCGCCTGACCGATGTCGTGGTCGGATCGCTGATGAAGCGCAAGCCCGAGGGCGGCGCGATCCACATCGAGGAGATCCAGGACCAGGTCGAGTTGTCGCTGATGCGCAGCGGCGCGCACGAGGTCGCCCGCGCCTACGTGCTCTACCGCGAGCGGCGCTCGCAGGAGCGTGCGCAGCAGAAACCCGCGGCCCGCCAGGAAGCCATCCAAGCAATCGAGGTCATCGAGAACGGTGTGCGGAAGCCGCTCGACATGGCCCGCCTGACCGCGCTCGTGCGGGAGTCGTGCGAGGGCCTCGCGGACGTCGACGCCGAGCGGATCCTGCGCGCGACGCTCAAGGATCTCTACGACGGCGTGCCGATGGACGAGGTGCGCAAGGGCGTGGTGCTCGCGGCGCGCACGCTGATCGAGAAGGACCCGCAATACAGCTACGTGACCGCGCGCCTGCTGCTCGACGCGCTGCGCTTCGAGGCGCTCGGCGAACCGGCAACGCAGGCGGACATGTCGTCGAAGTATGCGGAGTACTTCCCGCAATTCGTGAAGCACGGCGTCAAGATCGGGCTGCTCAACGAGGCGCTGCTCCAGTTCGACATGGGCAAGCTCGGCGCCGCGCTGAAGCCCGAGCGCGACCTTCAGTTCGGCTACCTCGGCCTGCAGACGCTCTACGACCGCTACTTCCTCAT
>CAYQAF010000188.1:0-4992 GCA_964415375.1 uncultured Alcaligenaceae bacterium | reverse complement strand
GACGGGCTGGGTGGCCGCGCCGACCGAACGCGGCACAATGCCCTGGCCATCTCCGACAGCGACTGCGCCCACCCGATGCCCGACCGCACCCGCCTCCCGTCGCCGTTCGCGCTGCGCGGGCCGTTCCTCACGAGCTTCGGCGATCCGTTCGTCGACGGCGTCGATGCGACACGCCGTTACGAGTCGGACGGCGTGGTCGTGGTCGCGGAAGGGAAGATCGCCGACGCCGGCCCGGCACGGCAGGTGCTCGGGCGCCTGCCCCAGCGCACGCCGGTCGAGCGCCTGCCGCGCGGTTCGATGCTCGCGCCGGGCTTCGTCGACTGCCACGTGCACTACGCGCAGCTCCCGGTGATCGCGAGCCACGGTACCGAGCTCCTCGACTGGCTGGCGCGCTACACCTTCCCGTCCGAGCGCGCCTTCGAAGAGCCGCGCCACGCGCGTGTGACGGCACGACGGTTCTTCGACCTGACGCTCGCCGCCGGCACGACCGCTACTGCGGTGTTCTGCACCGTGCACGCGGGGTCGGTCGAGGCATTCTTCGCCGAAGCATCGCGGCGCGGCGTGCGTGCGGTGGCGGGCAAGGTGTTGATGGACCGCCATGCGCCCAAGGACCTGCGCGACAGTGCGCGACGCGGCTACGACGAGTCGAAGGCGCTGATCGGTCGCTGGCATGGTCGCGGGCGCCTGGGCTACGCCATCACGCCGCGCTTCGCACCGACGTCGACGCCCGGGCAGCTCGAGGCGGCGGGGGCGCTATGGCGGGAGCACCCGGACTGCTGGGTGCAGTCGCACCTGTCGGAAAACCAGCGCGAGGTCGCGTGGGTGCGTGAGCTCTTCCCCTCGGCGCGCGACTACGTCGATGTGTATGCGCGCTACGGTCTGTTGGGCAAGCGCGCAATCTACGGCCACGGCATCCACCTCGCGGAGCGCGAGTTCGCCGCGCTCGCCGCTAGCGGTACCTCGCTCGCGCACTGCCCGACGTCGAACCTGTTCCTCGGCAGCGGACTCTTCGACTGGAAGCGCGTGAAGAAGCGCGGCAGGCCCGTGCGCACGGGCCTCGCCAGCGACGTGGGCGGCGGCACCTCGCTGTCGATGCTGGCCACGCTCGCCGAGGCCTACAAGGTCGCGCGCCTGCGCGGTGCATCGCTTTCCCCCGGGGAACTGTTCCACCTCGCGACGCGCGGCGGCGCCGAAGCGCTCGACCTGCACCATCGCATCGGCGGCATCGCACCCGGCCTCGAGGCCGATCTCGTGCTGCTCGACCTCGGCGCGACGCCGCTCCTCGCGCAGCGGGTCCGCCATGCGGACGACCTCGACGACGCGCTGTTCGCGCTGATCGTGCTGGGCGACGATCGCGCTGTGCGCGCGACGTGGGTCGCCGGGCGCCTCGTGCATCGCCGCGAACCCACGTGACCTGCGCCGCCGGCGCCTCGACCCACCGCTCGCCAAACGCCGGACGCGCCCGGGAAGGGCGCGTTCGACGGTATTGCGAAGCGAGTGGCGCGTCAGTCCGACGGCATGAAGCTCACGCGGCCATGGCACCGGTCCGCGTGGCGCGCAGTGTCGTCGAGGGCGGCTCGCCGTACAGCGTGCGATAGTCGGCGGCGAAGCGGCCGAGGTCCCACAGACCGTTGCGCGTCGCGATCGCCGTCACCGTGTCCCCCGGCTGCGCGTGCCGCAGCGCGCGACGCGCCATCGCCAGGCGCCGCTGCACGAGGTAGCGCGTCGGGCCGACGCCGTAGACGGTGTGGAACGCGTTGCGCAGCGTACGCTCGGACGCGCCGGTCAGCGTGCACAGCTCGGCGATGTAGACCGGCAGGTGGAGATGCGACTCGAGGTACTCCTCGCACTGGCGCACCAGCCGCGTCGCCGGAAGCTTCGCCCGATCCTGTGCCGCCGCGGGATCGGCGGACGTGACGGCCCGCGCGAACGCGTCGAGCAGCGCGCGCTCCAGCGAGGTGCGCATACCGGCGCCGGCGAATGCCGACGGATCGTCCTCGATGGCCTTCAGTGCCGCGAACAGCAGGTCGACCGCGGCGCTGGCCGCGCCCGGCGCGGCCAGCACGGGCCGGAACACGGTGCCGAGCGTCGGCGGCTCGCCGCCGCGCAATGCGCCGAGCGCCGTGCCGAGATCCATTGGCGCGAACGACACGGCAGCCCAGCGCGTGGGTCCGGACGACGCGGCGAAGTGCGCCGCGCCCGGTCCGAACATCGCGAACACGTTGCCGGACACCGGATGACCGTTCATGCGATAGCCGCCCGCACTCGCGAGCGCCACGCCAAAGCCCGCGACGTCGCGGGAGATCACGCCGTGCGTCAGCGTGGCGCACGGCTCATCGACGAACTGCACGAATCCGCGCTCGAGCGCGAGAGGCATCAACGCCCATGCGCCCGGGGCACGTTCCTTCGGCGTGATGCGCAGCTGCGCGCCCTGGATGGCGCGCGCCAGCTCGTCTGCTTCGTCGAAGATGCGCCACCCGGATGCACGCGATTCGCGCTGGGCGATACCGACCGTCGACGTGGTCATGGAAGTAGCCTGCGGAGTGTGTTGGGCGAGCATGTTCGTAGTCCCCTGTCCTGGGCTCGGACCGGCCTTTGTCCCAAGCTGCGAGCCGTCCGCTCAAGAGCGATGCTGCGAGTATTCGGCAGCGCCTTTGATGATCTGCGTCAATGAGACCCTGCGACGAACGTGACTTAACGCATAGTCGCGGGAGCGTGGGTGGGCGCATGCGCCGGGGCTCACGTCCGCGTGGCCGCACGGGTCGGCAAGCACGCCACGAGTGTCCGCTTTGCGACAGGTTGCGAGGTGGCGCGAAGGCGGCCGGTTCGTCACACAGATGTGCCATGCGCCTCGTCGCACTGCATGCGGACAAGCGGTAGACTTGATGCATCGTCCAGCTCCGGGAAGGACTTGACGGTGCCGATGCTCGCGTCAGTTTCGTCGCGCCTTGCGCGCTGGCTCCTCGTCGCCGCCGCCGTCGTGGCCGCACTGGTCGCGCTGTACGCGATCCTCGGCTACTGGGTGGCGCCGGGCGTCGCCAAGTCGAAGCTCGAGGAGATCCTGTCCCGCGAGCTCGCGCGGGCGACGACTGTCGAGCGCGTCGAGGTGCGTCCGTTCGCCGTCGCGGCGACCGTCCACGGGCTTACCGTGCGGGAGCCGGATGGACAGGCGCTCGCGCTGACGGTCGAGGCGATCGAGGGCGACGTGTCGATCGCCTCGCTCACCCGGCTCGCGCCGGTGCTCCACGCGGTGAAGATCGTCCGTCCGCATCTGCGCGTCGCGCGGCTCGACGCGAACCGCTACAGCGTCTCCGACCTGGTCGAGAAGTGGATCGCGCCGCGCACCGAGCCGCGGGCGAAATACTCGCTCAACAACATCGAGGTGCACGATGGACGCATCGACTTCGACAATCGGCCGGTGCGTCGCACACATGTCGTCGCCGGGATCGAGGTCGGCGTGCCGTTCCTGTCGACTCTACCTTACCAAGCCGAGATCAACGTCGAGCCGAAGCTCAAGGGCACCGTGAACGGGACGCCATTCGGACTCGAAGGCCGGGCCACGCCGTTCGCCGCCGAGCGGCGTGCCGTCCTCGACATCGACATCGATGGCCTGCCGGTAGCGCAGTACGTGGAGTACCTGCCGGTGCGGCTGCGCGTCGCGCTGAAGGATGGCAAGCTCACGACCCGCCTCAAGCTGCACTTCGCGCAACCGCAGGGGGGCACGCCGGCATGGTGGCTGGACGGCGACGTGAGCCTCGCGGCGCTGGACGTGCGCCGCCGCGACGGTGCGCCGCTCGCTGCCGTCGCGCGCACGGACGTGTCGATCGGGCGGCTCGACGTCGCCATGAGCGAGGTGAGGATCGCTGCCGTGGTCGTCGACGGGCCGGCGGTGACGGTACGTCGCCTGGGTGATGGCACGTTCGAGCTCGCGGGCGACCTCTTCGAGCGAGTGCAGCCCGCGACGTCCGCCGCGCCATGGAAGGTTTCGGTTGCCACCTTGAGCGTGGCCAACGGACGGGCGACGATCGAGGACGCGAGCGTCGCGCCGCGGTATCGCGCGAGCATCGCCAACTTCACCGGTCGCGCATCCTCGCTCTCGAACGCACCCGGCGCGAAGGGCCCGGTCGAGTTTTCGCTCGACGTCGACGACGGCGCGCGCGGCGAGTTGAAAGGCGAGGTGGGCCTGTCGCCGTTCGCGGTCACCGGCACGTTCTCGACCGGCAACGCGAGCATCGCGCGGCTCTATCCCTACGTCGCCGAGATCCTCGACGTCGAGATCCAGCGCGGCCGGGCGGACTTTGCGGCGTCGTTCGAGATCGCGCAGGACGGCGTGAGGATCGCCGGCGGCAAGGGCGCCCTCACCGACGTCGCGCTCGCGCAGCGTGGCGAACGGGAGCCGCTGTGGCGATCGGCCGGCATCGCGTTCGCCGGTGTCGCGCTCGATACGGCGAAGCGCGCGATAACGGTCGACGACGTGACCGCGGAGAAGCTGTTCGCCGACCTGCGCCGCGATCGCGGCGGAACGTGGAACTACGCGCGGCTGGTGCGTGTCACGCGCGAGACCGATGCCGCGGCAAAGGCGGAGCATCAGCCGGCGTGGCAGTTCCTCGTCCGGCGCCTTGGGACGGCGCGCGCGGAGTTGCGGTTCCGCGACCTGCACGCCCCGTCGCCGATCGAGCTCCGCTTCGACGAGGTGAACGTCACGGCGACGGACGCCAGCAACGCGCCCGACGCGAAGGCGACGATCGACTTCGCCGCACGCGTCAATCGCACTGGCCGCATCAGGGCGAAGGGCCCGCTCGGGACGAACCCGGTGGCGGCGACGCTCTCGGTGGACGCGTCGCGGATCGTGCTGATGCCGTTCCGGGCGTACATCGAGCGCGGCCTCGCGCTCGATCTCGCCGGCGGTACCGCGAGCGCACGCGGTACGCTCGACGCGGCGTTTCCGCACGATGCGCCGGCGCGCGTCAGGTGGGCGGGCAACCTTGCGCT
>CAYQAF010000187.1:0-5005 GCA_964415375.1 uncultured Alcaligenaceae bacterium | reverse complement strand
GCGTCGGGCTGGCGCGCAGCTGGCCGGTGGCGACCTGGCCCGCGTACGCGTCGCTGCCGGTGATGCTCGCAGGCGCGCTGGCCGGCGCGGTACTGTTCCGGCACCTGTTCGAGCACTTCGGCTGGCTCTGCTGGCCGGTGGCCGTCGCCGCGCACCTCGTCGCGCTGCGGGCGCTCGACGCGGCGCCGAGCCGCTGGTGGGTCGCGGTACACGCGGGTGGCGTCTGCCTCCTGGTGCTGCTCGCCGGCAGCCTGAGCGTCGAGCTGATCGACCGTGCGCGACTGTGGCACACGAGTTGGGGCCCGGCCGCGGCACTGCTGGCGTGTGCGCTGGTGCTCCACGCGGTCGGACGCGCCTCCGTGTCGCCCGCGCTGACCGCCCGCTGGCCGCTGGACCGTTTCGCGGCTGCGTACGGCTGGTATGGTCTGCTGCCGGTCGCCGCGCTGACGGCGCTCGGCGCCGTGACCATGACGCTGACCCAACGCGGCGACGCCGCTCCGTTGCCCTACCTGCCGTTGGTGAACCCGACCGACCTCGCGTTTCTGCTCGCGTTGGCGGCGCTGTGGGGGTGGCGCGTACAGTTGTCGACCGCGACGTGGACGCTGCCCCCCTGGGTGCGCGACGAGCGGATTGCCATCGGGTCGGCGGGTGCGGTCCTGTTCCTGTGGCTCAACAGCGTCTGGCTGCGCGTCGCGCATCACTACTTCGGCGTGGCCTGGGAGGCGCGGTGGCTGTTCGACTCGTTCATCGTGCAGGCGGGGTACGCGTTGCTGTGGAGTGTGGCAGCGGTGGCACTGACGGTGTTCGCGTCCCGCCGCGGCCGCCGGGCACCGTGGCTGGCCGGGGCCGCGCTGCTTGCGGCGACCGTGGTGAAGCTCTTTCTGATCGATCTGTCGAATGCCGGCGGCGGCGAGCGCATCGTGGCGTTCGTCGGCGTCGGCGCGCTGATGCTGTTCGTGGGCTACGTTGCGCCGCTGCCGCCGCCACCCCCGCGCACGCGTGCCACGGACGAGCGGGAGGCGACGTGAGACTCCTTGCGGGCACCTTGCTCATCGGCTGCCTGTGTTCGGCGGCGGCGCTCGCTGCCGAGCCGCGGCCCGACGAATTCGCGGTTCGGTTCGACCTTGCCACCCAGGGCGATGGGCCGTTCTTCCGCGTGGCGCTGACCGCCGAGGTGGTGCGCCACAGTCAGTCGCCCGAGCTCGCCGATCTGCGGGTCTACAACGCGGCCGGCGAGCTCGTACCTTTCGCGCTCACGGCGCCGCTGGCGGACGAGCCGCGGACGACGCCGGTCGCGCTGGCGGTGTATCCGGTCACCGCACGCGTGCTCGCCGCCGCCGCCGCCGGCGGGAGGTTGGCGATCCGCAGCCACGGCACGTCGACCACGGTGATCATCGACGGCGCGAGCGAGGCCAGCTCGGTGCCGGTCGACCGTGTGGCGGCTTACCTGCTCGATGCGCGCGGGGTCAGGGAACTCGGCGTGGCGGTCGAGCTCGACGCGCGCTTCGCGGGTGCGCAACTGGTTCCGATCACCGTTGAAGCGAGCCGCGACCTCAAGACGTGGCACCCGCTCGCGCTTGGCGAGCCGGTGTACCGCCTTGGCGACGGGGACGCGCAAGCCACGCGCACCAGCGTGCGCTTCGCGCGCGCCGAGCCGCTGGAGGGGCAGTTCCTGCGCTTGACCTGGCCGGCGGCGACACCGTTCGCGCTCTTCGGCGCCACGGTCGCCACCATCCCCGCCGAGCGGACGCCGCCGCCCGACATGCGCCTCGACCTGAACGCTCCGGTGCGGGTGGACACGCACGCATTCGAATGGCAGGTGCCGACCCTCGTTGGCATCACCGCGCTCGAAGTGCGCCCGACGCAAGCCAACGTCGTGGCGCCGGTCACCGTGTTCGGCCGTCCTGGCGTTGGCGAGCCTTGGCTCGCGATCGGTCGCGGTGTGGTTTACAGGATCGGGACCGGCGGCGTCGACACCTTGAGCCCGCCGGTGCGCGTGCAGCCGGGCAGTTACCACGCGATCAAGCTCGTGCCGGACGCCGGCGGCGCGCTCGGCGATGCGCCCGCGGCGGCGGTGCGCTTGCCCCCGCGCGAACTCCTGTTCCTGGCCCGCGGGGGACCGTTTGTGCTTGCCGTAGGCAACGCCGGCGCGCGTCGCACGGCCCTGGCACCGGCCACGCTGATCCCGGACTACCGGCCCGAGGCGGTGCGCGCCTTCGCGACCGCGACGCTTGGGCCGGCGCAAGTCGACGCCGGCCGCATTGCGTCCCCGCCGCGCACCCTGCTGGGCGTCGACTCGCGCACCGCGTTGCTGTGGGCGATCCTGCTCGGCGCGGTTGCCCTGCTGGCGGGGTTTGCGCTGTCGCTGCTGCGCAAGCTCAGGCGTGCCGAGGGCGGCGAGTCGACGTCGCGCTGAGAGGGGAGGGCGTGCCAGCCGAGACCCCTTTGCCGAGGGCATCTCGCGCGGTTGCACGGGGACCCGGGACGGTCGTGAGTCCTTCGGGGTTGATCGGGATCAACTATAATGAGAATGATTCGTATTGCCATTGACGACCCCCCGCATTGCGGCTACAGTCCGGCCCTCGAACCACCCGACCCCGATCACCCGCCGTCATGAATCGCCTGATTGCCCTGCTGTCGATCCTCACCTGCGCGATCGCGCCTACCGTCTTCGCCCAGGAGCAGGTGCTGAACCTCTACTCCGCGCGCCACTACCAGACCGACGAGGCGCTGTACCAGAACTTCACCAAGCAGACCGGCATCCGCATCAACCGCATCGAGGCCGGCGACGACCAGCTGATCGAGCGCCTGAAGAGCGAGGGCGCGAACAGTCCCGCCGACGTGCTGCTGATCGTCGATGCTGCGCGGCTTGCGCAGGCCGATGACCTCGGCCTGTTCCAGCCGGTGAAGTCGAAGGTGCTCGCGGAGCGCATTCCCGCGGAGCTGCGCGATCCCGAGGGCGGCTGGTTCGGCCTGTCGAGCCGTGCGCGGATCATCGTCTACAACAAGGCCACGATGAACCCCGCCGACGTCGCCACCTACGCCTCGCTCGCCGACCCGAAGAACAAGGGCAAGGTGTGCACGCGCTCGGGCAGCCACCCCTACAACCTGTCGCTCATGTCGGCACAGATCGCGCACCTCGGCGAGGCGCGGGCCGAGGCCTGGGCGAAGGGCGTCGTCGCGAATCTGGCGCGCAAGCCCCAGGGCGGCGACACCGACCAGATCAAGGCGGTTGCCGCGGGCGAGTGCGGTGCGGCACTGTCGAACAGCTACTACTACGCGCGGCTGCTGCGCTCGACGAAGCCCGAGGACCGCGAGGTCGTCGCGAAGACCGGCGTGGTCTGGCCCGACCAGGCCGGGGCCGGGACGCACCTCAACATCTCCGGTGCCGGCGTGCTCAGGCATGCCCCGCACCGCGACAACGCGATCCGCTTCGTCGAGTACCTGGCGAGCGACGAGGCGCAGGGCTACTTCGCCGACGGCAACAACGAGTGGCCGGCGGTGAAGGGCCTCAAGGTGAAGAACCCGGCGCTCGAGGCGATGGGAACCTTCCGCGCCGACCCGCTGCCAATCGCGACGCTCGGACGCAACACGCCGGTCGCGCAGAAGCTGGTCGACCGCGCTGGCTGGCGCTGAGCACGGCGGCCGCCGTTGAGCGCGGCAAAGGCGCCGTCAGCCCCGCGCCACCCGACGCGACGCGCGGGCGAGGAACAGGATCGGCACCAGGCCGACCGCGACGATCGCCAGCGACGGCAGCGCGGCCTCGGCGAGCCGCTCGTCGCGCGCGAACAGGTAGGTCTGCGTCGCCAGCGTGTCGAAGTTGAACGGCCGCATCACCAGCGTGGCGGGCAGCTCCTTCATCACGTCGACGAACACGAGCAGGAACGCCGCCGCGCCGCTTCGCGCGAGCAGCGGCACGTGCACGCGCCGCAGCGTCTCCAGCGTGCCGGCGCCGAGGCTCCGCGCCGCGGCGTCCATCGCCGGCGTGATCCGCGTGAGCCCCGGCTCGATGCCGTTCCACGCCACGGCGAAATAGCGCACGAGGTACGCGTACACGAGCGCGAACACCGTGCCGGTGAGCAGAAGGCCAGGGTTCGTGCCGGTGACGCGCCGCACGGTGTCGGCGAGGAACGCGTCGGCGGCGCCCACCGGCAGCAGCACACCGACCGCCAGCACCGTCCCGGGTACGGCGTAGCCCAGCGTCAGCAGCTGGCTGGTGCCGCGCGTCGCCGCGGAGGGCGCGATGCGCACCGCGTAGGCGACCAGCACGGCGAGCGCAACCGCCAGGACCGCGGCGATCGTCGAGACCCGCAGGCTGTTCCACGCCCAGGTCGCGAAGCGGCCGGGATCCACCACGCCGGGATCGGCTAGGAACAGCCGCACGAGCAGTAGCACCGGGATCAGGAAGCCCACCGCGAGCGGAATGATGCACACGATCGTTGCGACCCACGCCCGCGCGCCGGTCAGCTGCGGCGCCACCGTCGGCGCCACGGTACGCCCGCGCGTGCTGCCCGACACCCGCGCCGCCTTGCGGGACATGCGCTCGAGCGCGAGTGCCAGCACGACGAAGCCGAGCAGCGCGATGGCGAGCTGCGCCGCGGCGGCCCGGTCGCCCAGCGAGAACCAGGCCCGGTAGATGCCGGTGGTGAAGGTGTCGACGGCGAAGTAGGCGACGGTGCCGTAGTCGGCAAGCGTCTCCATCAGCACGAGCGCGATGCCGCCGACGATCGCCGGCCGGGCCAGCGGCACCTCGACGTGCCAGAACGCCCTGCGGCGGTCGAGGCCCAGCGTGCGTGCCGCCTCGACCAGCGCCGGCGGACGCTCGAGGAACGCGGTGCGCGCGAGCAGGTACACGTACGGATAAAGCGTGAACACGAACATCACCGCCGCCCCGCCGACCGAACGCACCTCGGGGAAACGATAGTCGTCGCGGGACCAGCCGAAGGCCTCGCGCAACGCCGTCTGCACCGGCCCCGCGTACTGCAGCGCATCGGTGTAGGCGTAG
>CAYQAF010000186.1:0-5005 GCA_964415375.1 uncultured Alcaligenaceae bacterium | reverse complement strand
CTTGGGCAGGTACTCGAACGCGCCGCCCTGGAACGCGGCCACCGCGCTGTCGAGATCCGAGTACGCGGTCATCACGATCACCGGCAGGTGCGGGCAGCGCTCCTTCACCTTCGCCAGCAGCGACAGTCCCGACTCGCCGGGCATGCGGACGTCGGTCACCAACACCTGCGGCTCCTCGACGGCGAGCGCCTGCAGCGCCTCGTAGGCGGACGCGAACATCTTGTGCGGAATGCCCTCGCGCGCGAGCGCCTTCTCCAGCACCCAGCGGATCGAGCGGTCGTCGTCGACGATCCAGACGGGCCTCACCGCGACGTCGCGCGGCGCT
The DNA here is from genome assembly GCA_964415375.1 of uncultured Alcaligenaceae bacterium. Lineage (GTDB taxonomy): Bacteria > Pseudomonadota > Gammaproteobacteria > Burkholderiales > Casimicrobiaceae > VBCG01. The sequence goes on along the minus strand of CAYQAF010000186.1, from coordinate 4,680 downwards.
TGGTAGTCATAGGCGAACACGGGTCGGGACTCCTCGATCATGGGGCATCCGCGCCGGTCGCGGCGGCTCGCGGCAGGTCGACGGGAAGCAGGATGCGGAACACCGTGCATCCGGGCACGCTGTCGCACTCGATCGTCCCGCCGTGCTGCGCGACGAAGGTCTGCGCAATCGTGAGCCCGAGGCCGCTGCCGCCTTCCCGCCCGGACACCAGGGGATAGAAGATGCGGTCGCGGATCGCGGGCGGGATGCCTGGGCCGTTGTCCGCGATCGCGATCGACAGCGCGAGGCGATGGCGGCGCCGGGCCAGCGTCACGTAGCGCGCGACGCGCGTCGTGAGCACGATCCGCGGATCGGCGGTCGTCCCGGTGAGCGCCTGGGCAGCGTTGCGCACCACGTTCAGCACGGCCTGCATGAGCTGCTCCGGATCGGCCTCGATATCCGGTAGGGAGATGTCGAAGTCGGCATCGATGGGGATCGCAGGGAACTCCGCCTGCACCACGCCTTTCACCCGCACCAGGATCTCGTGGATGTTCGTGCGGCGGTAGGACGGTATGCGGTGCGGCGTGAGCAACCGGTTCACGAGCGACTGCAGGCGGTCGGCCTCGTGGATGATGACCTGCGTGTACTCCGAAAGCTGCGGCCGGTCGAGCTCGCGCTCGAGGAGCTGCGCCGCGCCGCGGATGCCGCCGAGCGGGTTCTTGATCTCGTGGGCGAGGTTGCGGATCAGCTCGCGATTGGCCTGCTGCTGCTCCAGCTGGCGTTCCTCGCGCGCGATCTTCAGCTGCTGGTCGATGTGACGGAACTCCAGCACCAGCGCGATGTCCTCGTGCTCGACCGGCGTGACCGTCACGGTGAGGTGCGCCCGCTGCTTGCCCGCCACGCCGAGCTCGAGCTCCTGTTCCGTGAAGGCGGAGCCCGTCGCCACCGCGTTGTCGATCGCCCCGGCGAGGAGCCGCGCGTCCACGAACAACGCACCGATCGCGTTGCCCGTGAAGCGCGACCGGGACAGCTCGAACAGGTGCTCGGCCGCCGCGTTCGCGTAGCGCACGACGCGCTCCTGGGACAGGAGCAGCACCGCGGTCGAGAGCATCTCGAGGCCCGGCCAGTCCCCCGGCGCCGCCTCGGGCCGCAACGAGACGAGCGAGGTCAGCGGCATGGCCGCGCCGCGGCGACCGGGCTAGCGCTGGGCCGCGAGCTCCTTGCGCAGCGCCTCGATGTTGCGCTCGTGGAGCTGTACCGACTGGCGCAGCCGGGCGATGCGCTCGGCATACCGCTGCGGCTGGCCGCGCTCCTCGGGCAGCGGCGCCGGTGCCCCGCTCGCGTAGGCCGTGCGGGCGTCGCCGAGGAGCTTCTCCTCGGCGGCGAGCTCGTCCTGCAGCACCTTGCGCCGCAGCTCGTCGCGACCCTTCTGGGTGGCCCCGTCGACCCGCGGCAGATTGGCCGGCGGCGGCGTGCTCGCGGTCGAGTTGCCGGGCCGACGCGGGACCGACTTCTCGACGGGCGCGACCTCGGGAACGTTGAAATAGGCAGGGCCGAAGGCCGTGTTGCACTTGTACATCGCGCCCTCGACGACGCGTGGCGCATCGACGCATCCGGACTCGCGCGCCTTGGCCGCGAGGCCCTGCGCGAGCGCGGCATTGGCGCCGCACGCGAGAAGGATCGCGGCAAACGTGCAGTGCCAGGCGGCGGTCGCGCGCGGTCGGGAACGGGTCGGGACATCGAGGGCCATGAGGCCGAGTGTAGCGAACGCCGGGGGCTCGTAGCAAAGAAGGGGCGGGCATCGATCACACCCGCCCCTTCCCGGCGATGCAACGCTCGGACCGGTGCGAGCGTCTACAGGCTGAAGTACATGTCGTACTCGACCGGGTGCGTGGTCATCCGGAACCGCGTCACCTCCTCCATCTTGAGCGCGATGTACGCGTCGATCAGGTCGTCGGAGAACACGCCGCCGCGGGTCAGGAAGTCGCGGTCGCGATCGAGGTGCGACAGCGCCTCGTCGAGCGACGCGCACGGATGCGGCACCTTCGCGGCCTCCTCCGGCTCGAGGTCGTAGAGGTTCTTGTCCATCGGGTCGCCCGGATGGATCTTGTTCATCACGCCGTCGAGGCCGGCCATCAGCATCGCCGAGAACGCGAGGTACGGGTTCGCCGTGGGGTCGGGGAAGCGCACCTCGATGCGGCGGCCCTTCGGGTTCGACACGTAGGGGATGCGGATCGCCGCCGAGCGATTGCGTGCCGAGTACGCGAGGTTGATCGGCGCCTCGAAGCCCGGCACGAGCCGCTTGTAGGAGTTCGTGCCCGGGTTGGTGATCGCGTTCAGCGCCTTGGCGTGCTTGATGATGCCGCCGATGTAGTACAGCGCGAACTCGGACAGGCCCGAGTAGCCGTCGCCGGCGAACAGGTTCTTGCCGTCCTTCCACACCGACTGGTGCACGTGCATGCCCGAGCCGTTGTCGCCGACGATCGGCTTCGGCATGAACGTCGCGGTCTTGCCGTAGGCGTGCGCGGTGTTGTGGATCACGTACTTCATCTTCTGCAGCCAGTCGGCGCGCTGCACCAGCGGCGCGAAGCGGGTGCCGATCTCGCACTGGCCGGCGTTCGCGACCTCGTGGTGGTGGACCTCGACCTCGATGCCCATCTGATCGAGCGCGAGGCACATCGCGGAACGGATGTCCTGCAGCGAGTCGACCGGCGGCACCGGAAAGTAGCCGCCCTTCACCGTCGGGCGGTGGCCCATGTTGCCGCCTTCGAACTTCTCGGCGGTCGACCAGGCGGCCTCGGACGAGAACACCTTGCAGTAGCTGCCGGACATGTCGACCGACCACTCGACCGCGTCGAAGATGAAGAACTCGGGCTCGGGGCCGAAGTAGGCGACGTCGCCAAGGCCGCTGGACTTCAGGAACGACTCGGCACGCCTGGCGAGCGAGCGCGGGTCGCGCTCGTAACCCTTGCCGTCGGTCGGCTCGACCACGTCGCAGGTGATGTTGAGCGTCGTCTCGTCCATGAACGGGTCGAGGACCGCGGTCGACGGGTCGGGCATCAGCAGCATGTCCGAGGCCTGGATGCCCTTCCAGCCGGAGATCGACGAGCCGTCGAACGCGTGGCCGGACTCGAACTTGTCGGCATCGAAGTACTTGGCGGGCACCGTGACGTGCTGCTCCTTGCCGCGGGTGTCGGTGAAACGGAGGTCGACGAACTTGACCTCGGTCTCCTTGATCATCTTGAGGACGGCGGCGCCGGTGGCGGACATGCGGTCTCCTTGTCGTTGAGTGGCTCGTGCTGCAATGCGAAATGCGCGGAGCGCTTTTAGCGATAAGCGTGCCATCGGAGGGCCGCTTGCAAGTGTCTGTCGGCGCTCTGCTTTTTCTTAAGGGGGTCGGGGGGATTTTACCATGCAGCACCACCTTGGTGCGAATGCGATCGACTGGCGCACTGCGTTGGCGCAACGCTATAGGGTTGCGCCGTTCCACCAAAGGAATTGCACCAACTCAGCGAGCCAAGTCCCGCGTGGGCAGTCGGGCCCGGCCGAGGCCCCGCCCGCCTGTGCCTGCCAAGCGATGCACAGGCGCGGATCTGCGCACCATTTCGGTGCGTCACTGCAACGCGGCGGTGGAGCTCGCTACGGGTAGAACAGGTAGACGCGATAGCCCGCCTGGGTCGTGGCGCTCGCGTCGATGAAGAGCTTGACGGCTACTTCCCCGTTGCGGGCGATGCCCGACCCGACGTCGACGGTGCCGCCCGCGTATTCCGGCGGAGCGAGCGCCCGGCGCACCACGACGTTGTCCTGGGCGTCGGTGAGCGTGAGTTCGAGGTGCGGATAGGCGACCGCGTAGCTCGCGCGGTTGCGCACCGTCGCGGAGAGCGTGAGGAGCCCCTTGTGGGCGGCATCGGCCTGCAGGTCCGACGCGTCGATCGACAGCCACGCAATCTCCCGGAGCGGGCGGAGCGTGCACCCGGCGGCCGCGCACACGCGCGACAGCAGCGGGCGCGTCGACGGCCAATGGGCGGCGATCGCGTCCCGATAGTGCCAGACGCCCTGGGCCACGAGGCCGGCCGCCAGGGCAGCGGCGGCCACCAGATAGAGCGCCGCGGACGCCCGCGAACGCTTGTTCGGACGGTCCCAGGCAAAGCGATTGTCGTAGTCAATCTCCTCCCCGCGCATTGCCTGGGCGGGAGCGCCCGACGTCGAGGGTCGGGGCGCCGCCGCCGCCGGGGCGGTCACCGCCGGGCCGGCGGGGCTCTCGGGCGGCGCCGGCTCGAGCGCGTGGGCGGCGCGCAAGGTGACCGTCAGCGGACCGGTGCCCTCGTCGCCGGGAGAGGCCGCGGGTGTCGTGCGCAGCACGCTGATGAGGTTGGCCGTGCCGTCGAAAACGGTCCGGCAGTGCCCGCAGCGCACCTGGCCGTCGCGCAATGCGAGTTGCGCCGCCGTCACCCGGAACACGGTGCGACAACCGGGACAGCGGGTGAATTTCTCGTCGGACATCGCGTCGTCGGCGCGTCAGCGGGTGCCGGTCGTGCGCTCGCCGGCAAGCAGTACCCAGCCTTCCGAGGCACGCCAGGCGCGCAGTGTAAACCACGGCGCGTAGGCCGCGATCACGTCGGCGGCCTGCGGCTCGAGGATGCCCGAGAGCGCGAGGCGGCCGCCGGGGCGCACGCGTGCCGCGAGGGCAGGCGCGAGCAG
>CAYQAF010000185.1:0-5015 GCA_964415375.1 uncultured Alcaligenaceae bacterium | reverse complement strand
GCTGCAGGGCATCGCGAAGATCGCCGAGTCGATTCCCGCGACGTCCCCGGCCGCCCTCGCAGCGCTGCTCCTCGCCCTGTTCGCGACGGGCGCGCTCGCGTTGCGCCGCCGTCGCTTCGCCCGCCGCTAGCGGCTCGGAGCCGCGCCCGCCGTCGCAGTCGGGGCGCAGCAGCGCCGGGCGGCCGGTGGTCGCCGCGCGCGCGAGAGCGACCAGCGCAACCCCGGCGGCGTGCGCGGGGCCCGCGACCTCACTGCGCGGCCGTGGGCTGGAACGCCGGGTCGCCGAACTGCCAGAGCATGAACGACCAGATGTCGGCGGTGCGCTGCTGCAGCTGCGCGCGCGTGCTGCCCTGGCCGTGGCCGCTGTCGTACTCGAGGCGCATCAGCACGGGCCGGCCGCTCGACGTCGCGGCGGCGAAGCGCGCGCCCACCTTGAGCGACTGCCACACGTCGACGCGGATGTCGTTGACGCCGTGGACGAGCAGGATGCCGGGGTAGGGCGTGCCGTCCCTGATCGCGTGGTACGTGCTCATCGCCATCAGGCCGCGGAACTCCGCCTCGTCCTTGACGGTGCCCATTTCGGGGACGTTGGCGACGCCGTTCGCGCTCGCCTCGAAGCGCGGGCCGTCGAACACGCCGACCGCGGGCACCGCGGCCGCGAACAGGTCGGGCCGCTCCGTGATCGCGCGCCCGACGAAGATGCCACCGGCGCTGCCGCCGAAGATGCCGAGCTTCGACTTCGACGTGTACCCGTTCGCCACCAGCCACTCGGCCGTGGCGATCGCGTCCTTCCACGTGTTGGGCTTGGTGGCCTTGCGCCCGGCCATGTGCCACTCCTCGCCGAACGCGCCACCGCCGCGCACGTGCGCAATCGCATAGACGCCACCGCGCGACAGCCACGCGTACGTGCGCGGGTTGAAGAACGGATCCTCGGTCGTGCCGTAGGCCCCGTAGCCGTACAGGATTGCCGGGCTCGAGCCGTCGAGGCGGATGTCGCGTCGGCTGATGATCGACAGCGGCACTTCGACGCCGTCGTGGCTCTTTACCCGCACCTCGCGGGCGACGATGTCGGAGGGTGCGTCGAGCGCACCGGCGGCCGCGAACGGCAGCTGCGTGAGGCCGCCCTTCGGGTCGTAGGCGTAAGGCTTGGTCGCGCGCGTCCACCCGGCCAGCGACATCACGACGCCGTCGCGGTCGCTCCAGCCGTCCGAGAGGTCCACGCTGCCCTCGAACGGCAATGCGATGCGCTCGAGCGTCGGCTGCGCGACGTGCGGCAACCGCCACAGCGACTGCGTCGCGCCGTCGCGGCGCACGACGTACAACGCGTCGCGCGCCCCGCGGATGCCGGTGACGACGCTCTCGCTTGCGGGCACGACGACCTGCGCCTTCGCCATGTCCGGCGCGTCGAGTGGCATGCGCACCACGCGGAAGCGCGGCGCGCCCTTCGACGAGCGGACGTACAGGTAGCCGCCGGCGGGCCAGATCTCCGCGGCCTGGTCCTCCTTCGAGACGACCTGCCGCCACTTGGCCGTGCCCCGCTTCGCGTCGTCGAGGTCGGCGAGATAGAAGAGGCGGTGCCGCTCGACGCCGAGGAACACCCACGCCGCCGCGAGCTTCGTGCCCGGGATCTGGTAGACGAACGCCGACGCATAGTCGGGCAGCTTGAGCTCGGCGTTGTGGCTCGCGCTGAACACCTTGCGGGCGGCATCCGGCGCGTCGAGCGACAGGAAGTGCGTCGCGCGGTCGCCGAAGCGCTCGCCGGGCGGCAGCTTCTCGTAGCCCTCGCGCAGCCGCGCGAAGAAGAAGCCGCTGCCGTCGTCGAGCCAGGCCACGCTCGCGTAGCGGATGCGGTCGATTGGCGTGATCAGCTCTTTGCCGGTGGCTACGTCGACGACGTGCAGCGTGCCGATCTCGCCGCCGCCGGCCTGCACCGCGTAGGCGATGCGGCGGCCGTCGGGGGAGGGGGCGAAGTCGAGGATCGCGTGCGGCGTGCCGGTCTTCTTCGCCAGCACCTCCGGATCGAGGATCAGCCGGTCCGGCGCGTTCACGCTCTCACGCGAGACGAGGCGGAACTGATTGTCCTTCGGGTCGCGTTTCTCGAAGAACCAGCGGCCGTTCGCGGTGCGCGTGACGTCGGTCGCGAGTCCTGCCGCCTGCGACTCGACCTCGCGGATCCGCGCCAGCAGCGGCTCGCGGCCGGGGATCCGCGCGAGGATCGCCTCGGTGGCGGCGGCGTGTGCCTTCATCCACGCCTGGATCGCCGGGTCCTTGGTGTCCTCGAAGTACCGGTACGGGTCCTCGACCTGCGTGCCCCAGTGCGTATCCACCACGGGTTTCGACGGCAGGGGGGCCGGAACGTCGACACCGGCAAACCGAGCGGCGTGAAGGGGCGTGGCGAGCGCGGCAACAACCGCACCGGCCGCAATGGCAAGACGACGGATCATCGATACTCCGGTTGTGGCTCCTGGACGCGCAAGTCTACCGGGAGCGGGCCGCCGCCCCGCGCCAGCGCTACGCGGCGACGGCAATCGGCACCGGCGTCGCTCCGCCGGGGGTGGCGGCACGAAAGCGCGCGAGCAGGTCGGCCTCCTTCTGCTTCGCGGCGTCGAGGTGCCGCGCCTTGACGTGGCCGTAGCCACGAATTTCCTCGGGGATGCGTGCGAGGTCGATCGCCAGCGCGTGGTTGTGGGGCGCGAGGCGCGCCAGCAGCTCGTCGACGAGCGTCTCGTACTCCGCGATCAGCGCGCGCTCGCGGCGGCGCTCCGCGGTGCGGCCGAAGACGTCGAAGGCGGTGCCGCGCAGTCGACGCAGCCCCGCGAGCATTCGCATCGCCTTCAGCATCCACGGGCCGTACTCGATCTTCGCCGGCACGCCGGTCGCGGGATCGGATCGGGCGAGGAACGGCGGGGCCATGTGGTAGCGGAGGGTGTAGTCGCCCTCGAACTGCGCGGCGATGCGGTCGAGGAACCCGGTCTCGGTGTAGAGGCGCGCGACCTCGTACTCGTCCTTGATCGCGAGCAGCTTGAAGTGGTAGCGCGCGACCGCTTCGGCGAGCCCCGTCGCGTGCGGGACGGCCGACTGCTCGCGCACCCGCACGCGCTCGACCAGGTCCGTGTAGCGCCGGGCGTACGCCGCGTCCTGGTAGTCGGCGAGGAATCGCGCGCGGCGCTCGACGATCTCCGCGAGCGACTGCGACGGACGGTGCCAGTCGGGGACGTCCTTCGCGATCGCGGCCTCGGCGACGCGCGCCGGTTCGACGGCGGCGAGCCGGCCCCACTGGAACGAGCGCCTGTTCGACTCGATCGCGGTGCCGTTCAGCTCGATCGCCTGCAGGATCGCGGCCTCCGACAGCGGCAGGCGGCCGCGCTGGAACGCGTACCCGACCATGAACAGGTTGGTGGCGATCGAGTCGCCCATCAGGCTGGTGGCGAGCTTCGTCGCGTCGAGGAACTCGGCGTCGCCGGTTCCGACGGCGTCCTCGATCTCGCGCTCCATCGAGCCCAGCGGGAAGCGTACGTCCGGGTCGCGGGTGAACGAGGCCGGCATCACCAGCGCCGTGTTGACCAGCGCCTTGGTGCGGCCACGCTGCATCTTGGCAAGCGGCTCGTAGCCGACGCCGGTCAGGATGTCGCAGGCGAGCACGAAGTCGGCCTCGCCGGCGGCGATGCGGGTGGCATGGATCCGCTCGGGCGTCTCTCCGATGCGCACATGCGAGACCACGGCGCCGTTCTTCTGCGCGAGTCCCGTCATGTCGAGCACCGAGCAGCCCTTGCCTTCGAGATGCGCGGCCATGCCGAGCAGCGCGCCGATCGTGACCACGCCCGTGCCGCCGATGCCGGTGACGAGGATGCCGTAGGGCTTCTTCTCGCACGACGCCAGCTGCGGATCAGGAAGGCGCGAGAAGTCGGCGGCCTCGGCCTTCCTCGCCTTGCGCAGGCTGCCGCCTTCGACGGTGACGAAGCTCGGGCAGAAGCCCCTGATGCACGAGTAGTCCTTGTTGCACGAGGACTGGTCGATCGCGCGCTTGCGGCCGAACTCGGTCTCGACCGGCGTGATCGAGACACAGTTCGACTGCACACCGCAATCGCCACAGCCTTCGCACACGAGATCGTTGATGACCACGCGCTTCGCCGGGTCCGGGAAGGTGCCGCGCTTGCGTCGGCGGCGCTTCTCGGCGGCGCAGGTCTGGTCGTAGAGCAGGATCGTCGTGCCGGCAGTGTCGCGCAGCGCACGTTGCACGGTGTCGAGCGCGTCGCGGTGGTGGATCGCGATGTCGCCGGCGAAGGTGCCGGGGGCGTACTTGTCGGGGTCGTCGCTCACCACCACGATCTTCGCGACGCCCTCGGCTGCGCACTGGCGCGCGATGTCGGCGGGGGAGAGGGGTCCGTCGACCGGCTGGCCGCCGGTCATCGCCACCGCGTCGTTGTAGAGGATCTTGTAGGTGATGTTCACCTTTGCCGCGACCGCGGCGCGGATCGCGAGCAGCCCGCTGTGGTAGTAGGTGCCGTCGCCGAGGTTCGCGAAGACGTGCTTCTCGTCGGTGAACGGCGCCTGGCCGATCCACGGCACGCCCTCGCCGCCCATGTGGGTGAACTCGGAGGTCTTGCGGTCCATCCAGATCGCCATCACGTGGCAGCCGATGCCGGCGGTCGCGCGGCTGCCGTCGGGAACCCTCGTCGAGGTGTTGTGCGGGCATCCCGAGCAGAAGTAGGGCACCCGCGCGAGCGTGATCTTCGGCTTGGCGAGCGCGGCTTCCTTGGCGTTGATCCAGTCGACGCGCTGCGCGATCTGGCGCCGGTCGGCCTCGTTGGGCGTGAGCCCGAGCCCTTCGATGCGCTTCGCGATCACGCGCGCGACCATCGCCGGCGTGAGCTCGCCGGCGGCGGGCAGCAGCCACTCGCCGTGCGGCCGCACCCACTCGCCCTTCTCGTCGAACTTGCCGACGACGCGCGGGCGCACATCGTCGCGCCAGTTGTAGAGCTGCTCCTTCAACTGGTACTCGACGATCTGGCGCT
>CAYQAF010000184.1:0-5017 GCA_964415375.1 uncultured Alcaligenaceae bacterium | reverse complement strand
CGACGACGCGATGACGACCGTCGACGCGATGCTGCGCCGGCTGGGCGCCGGCGACTCCAAGGACCAGGCCGCGACCTTCGCCTACCGGACGCTCGCCGCGCCGATGCTGATCGGCACGCTGGTCACGATCTCGAGCTTCGTCCCGATCGGCTTCGCGCAGAGTTCCGCCGGCGAGTACACGTTCTCGATCTTCTCGGTCGTGGCCATCGCTCTCCTCGCGTCGTGGCTGGTGGCCGTGCTGTTCGCGCCGCTGGTCGGCAAGGCGATCCTGCGGCCGCCGAAGGCCGGCGGCGAGGAGAAGCCGAGCCGGATCGTCGGCGCGTACTCGGCGTTCCTCTCCGCGGCGATCCGCGCCCGCTGGATCACGATCGGCCTGACCGTCGCGGCGTTCGCCGGGGCAATCTACCTCTTGCAGCACGTGCCGCAGCAGTTTTTCCCGGCGTCCGACCGGCCCGAGCTTTCCGTCGACCTGACGCTGCGCCAGAACGCGTCGATCCACGCGACCGAGGTCGAGGCGAAGCGGCTGGAGTCGATCCTCTCCGCCGATCCCGACGTCGATCACTACAGCACGTACGTGGGGCGCGGTGCAATCCGCTTCATCCTGACCTTCAACGTCCAGCTCGCGAATCCGTTCTTCGCGCAGTTAATCATCGTCGCCAAGGACTTCGCCGCGCGCGAGCGGCTGCAGAAGAAGCTCGAATCGGTGCTGGCCGCGGAGTTCCCCGACGTCGTGGCGCGCGTGTCGCCGCTGGAGCTCGGGCCGCCGGTGGGCTGGCCGCTGCAGTACCGGGTCATGGGGCCGGACAAGGACGAGGTTCGCCGGCTCGCGCTCGAGTTCGCGCAGATCCTCGCCTCCGACGCGCGCACCCGGCACGTCCACTACGACTGGATGGAGCCGGCCCGGCAGGTGCGGGTGAAGGTCGACCAGGACGAGGCACGCCGGCTCGGCGTGAGCTCCCGCTCGCTCGCTTCGGTGCTCAACGCGTCGGTCACCGGCAGCCCGGTCACGCAGCTGCGCGACGACATCTACCTCGTCAACGTCGTGGCCCGGGCGACCGACAGCGAACGCGCGTCGTTCGAGGCGCTCTCGGCGATCCAGGTGCCCACGCCCTCCGGACGCATGGTGCCGCTACTGCAGTTCGCGACGTTCTCCGAGGAGCAGGAGTTCCCGCTGGTCTGGCGGCGCGACCGCGTGCCGGCGCTGACGGTGCGCGCGGACGTCGTCGCCGGCGTACTGCCCGACCAGGTCGTCGGCGCGCTGGCGCCGAAGGTCGCCGGGTTCGCCGCCAAGCTGCCGCCGCACTACAAGGTGGAAACCGGCGGCATGTACGAGGAGAGCCAGCTGTCGAGCGCCTCGGTGTTCGCCGTCATCCCGCTGATGATCGTGCTGATGCTCGCGACGATGATGGTGATGCTCGTGAGCTTCCGTCGTCTCGCGATGGTGGTGGTGCTGCTCCCGCTCGGGCTGATCGGCGTCGTGCTGGCGCTGCTGGTCTCCGGCCGTCCGCTGGGCTTCGTCGCGATCCTGGGCATCCTGGCGCTGATCGGGATGATCGCCAAGAACGCGGTGATCCTGGTCGTGCAGATCGAAACCGATCGCGCAGAAGGGCGCGGCGTCCTCGAGGCGGTCATGGCGTCGGCGACCGGACGGATGCGTCCGATGATGCTGGCGGCGTTCTCGACCGTGCTCGGGCTCATCCCCATCGCGCCCTCGGTGTTCTGGGGACCGATGGCGTTCGCGATCATGGGCGGGCTGCTGGTCGCCACCCTGTTGACGCTGGTGTTGCTGCCCGTGCTCTACGTAGCGGTGTTCGGCAACGAGAAGGCGCCGCCCGGCGCCGACGCCGGCGAGCCGGCCTGATCCGGGGCGCGCCGCATGGCCAAGCCGGAGCACGCGCCCGCCGTTCCCCGGTCTGCCCCGGCGGACACCGGGCGCGCGCCGCGCGCGGAACTGGAGCTGCACGTCGGCGAGATGCGCCAGCTGTTCAACGCGATGGACCCCGCGCCATTCCGCGAGCGGGACCTCGATCCCAATGCCGAGGAATACATCGTCGGGTGGGGACGGGAAACGCGCGCCGGCGAGCCGCTCGGTCTCGTCGTGCACCTGTCCCGCGAGCCCGCGACGCCGGAGAACACCGCGCTGCTGCTCGACGCGGTGCACAGCTATTTCCGCCAGCGCGCGGCGGCGACCCGGCGCAAGTTGCGCCAGCTGTTCCGCGTCGGCCGCGTCAGCCTCGCGATCGGCCTCGCGTTCCTCGCCGGCGCGATCGTGCTCGGCGAATTCATCGCCGGCCTCGTCGGCAAGACGTCCTACGGCGGGATCATCGAGGAGACCTTCGTGATCGGCGGCTGGGTCGCGCTGTGGCGGCCGCTCGAGATCTTCCTGTACGACTGGTGGCCGATCCGCGCCGAGGCGAAGCTCCTCGATCGGCTGGGCGAGATGGACGTGCGCGTGCTCGGCGCAGCGCCGGCCACGGCGGCGACCGGAGCTGCGCCGTGAACGCCAACGCGGCGGCGCCGACCCCTCCCGGGCCCGACTCGGTACGGCGCGAAGCCCTGGCGCGTACCGGTGCGTTCTTCCTGCTCTGGATGGTGCTGATGCAGAGCGTGAAGCCCGGCGATCTCGCGATGGGCGCATTCGCCACGGGCTGCGCGACGTGGACAAGCCTGCGCCTGTTCCCGCCCGTCTCGGGGGAATTGCACTTCCGTGCACTGTTGAGGCTCGTGCCCCACTTCGTTTGGGAATCCGTGCGGGCCGGGTTCGACGTGGCCCGCCGCGCGTTCGATCCGCGCCTGCCGCTACGACCCGGGTTCGTCAACTGCCCGCTGGACTTCCCGCCGGGTTTCGCCCGCAACACGTTCGCCACGATCACCAGCCTGATGCCGGGCGCGGTCCCCATCGACGGCGACGAGGAAGTGCTGGAGTACCACTGTCTCGACACCTCGCAGCCGGTCGTCGAGCAACTGTGGCGGGAGGAGACGCTGCTTGCGCGCGCGCTCGAGGCGGGGCGGCGGCATGGCTGATTTCCTGCTGGGCGCGTCCGTGTTCGTGCTCGCGATGGTCGCGCTCGGGCTCGCGCGCATCCTGCGCGGGCCGAACGACGCCGATCGCATGATGGCGGCGCAGCTGCTCGGCACCGGCGGCATCGCCGCGCTGCTGCTGCTGGGCGCGGCGTCCGGCGTGGACGCGATCGTCGACGTGGCGCTGACGCTCGCGTTGCTGGCGGCATTCGCGACCATCGCGTTCGTGAAGGCGTCGACGCCGGGCGCCTCCGAGGACCGCGAGGACCACCGCGGATGACCAGCTTTCTGGACGTCGTGTCCATCGTCGCCATCGTGGCCGGCGCGATCTTCTTCCTCGCCGGGACACTGGGCCTGCTGCGCTTTCCGGACACGTTCACGCGGCTGCACGCGCTGACCAAGGCCGACAACCTCGGACTGGGACTGGTGGTGTTCGGCCTGCTCCCGCAGGTGGACGGCGTGGTGACCGGCCTCAAGCTCGTGGTCGTGTGGCTGCTGGTGATGCTTGCCGGCGCGTGCGCATCGCAGCTGGTCGCGCGCACGGCGCGCCGCGAGGAGCGCCATGACTGACGTGCTCAATGTCGGTCTCGCGGCGCTGATCGTCGCGCTGGCGATCTGGGCGGTGTTCGCGCGCGACGCGTTCGCCGCGGTCGTGGGCTTCATCGCCTACGGACTGCTGCTCACGCTGGTCTGGGTGCAACTGCAGGGCGTCGACGTGGCGCTGACGGAAGCGGCCATCGGCGGCGGGCTGACCGGCGCGCTGCTCGTCGGCGCAGCGTCGCGGCTGCGCGGCACGGAGGCCGCCGCGCGCGCCGAACGGCCGCGCACGCTGGTGCGTGTCGCCGCCGCCGCGCTCTCCGCGGCGGTGACGGCCGCGCTCGCGATCGGCGTATTGATGCTGCCCGATCCTGCACCGACGCTCGCGCCGCAGACGATGGCCAACATCGAGGCGACGGGTGTAGGCAACCCGATCACCGCGGTGCTGCTGGCGTTCCGCGCGATGGACACCCTGCTCGAGGCCATCGTGCTCGTGTTCGCGCTCATCGGCGTGTGGTCGCTCGGGCCGGACCTCGCGTGGGGCGGGCGCCCGGGGCTGCGGCACCGCGCCGACCCCAACGGCATCCTCGCCTACCTCGCGCGCGTGCTGCCGCCGATCGGCATCATCGTCGGCACGTACATCTTCTGGGTCGGCGCCGACCATCCCGGCGGCAAGTTCCAGGGCGCAACGATCGTCGCGGCGATGTGGCTGCTGGCGATCATGGCCGGCCTCGCCGACGCACCACCGGTCAGCCGGACCTGGGTGCGCGTCGGCCTGGCGGCGGGTCCGCTGGTGTTCATCGCGATCGGCCTCATGGGCGCGGTGACGGCCGGCGCGTTCCTCGCCTATCCGGACGGTTACGCGAAGTCGCTCATCATCGTCATCGAGCTGGCGCTGATGCCGACGCTCGCGCTGATCCTCGCGCTGCTGATCGCCGGCGCGCCACGACGGCCGGCGCAGCCATGAGCGGCGGGACGCTGTTCGGCCTCTGCGCGGCGCTGCTGGTGGGCGTCGGCCTGTACGGCATGGTCGCCAATGCGCACCCGCTGCGCAAGATCCTCGCGTTCAACATCGTCGGCAGCGGCGTGTTCCTGATGCTGGGCGCCATCGCGCGCCGGGGCGCGGCGGCCGGCCTCGGCGGCGACCCGGTGCCGCAGGCGCTCCTGATCACAGGCATCGTCGTCGCGTTCTCCGCCACGGCGCTGGCGGTCGCCGTGCTGCTGCGGCTGTTCGACGTGACGGGGTCGGTCACCCTCTCCGCCGATGTGCCCGCGAAGCCCGACGCGGATGCTGCTGAAGCCCCGGCGAAGCCCCCGCAATCCCCGGGCCTAGGATGAAACGACCCCCACGCTCGCTTCGCTCGCTGCCCCCGACAGGGGGCTGGTCAGTGGCTTGGGACGGCCCGGCGCCACTGACATGACGACCCCCGGCGGACTGCTGCTCGCGCTCGCGGTGCTC
>CAYQAF010000183.1:0-5024 GCA_964415375.1 uncultured Alcaligenaceae bacterium | reverse complement strand
AGGATGCCGATCGCGAACGCGTGCTCGAGCCCGACCAGCCACAGCGCGATCGCGTAGTAGACGGCAAGCACCAGCATCACCGACAGCTGGCCGCGCAGGAACTCGGCCAGCACCGAGTCGATCTCGCGGGCGATCTCGCGGATCTTGTGCTCGAACTGGCGCGGCAGCAGGTCGTCGATGCGCCGCACGATGACGTTCCAGTCGCGCAGCAGGTACCACATCACCACCGGGATCAGCGCCAGGTTGATCAATATCGCGAGCAGCAGCAGGCCGCCGCTCTTCACGCCGGAGAGCACGCGCAGGCCGACGTCGCGCACGCTCTCCAGGTTGTCGGCGATCACGGCCTTCACCGTCGCGAGGTCGAGCGCGAGCGTGACGCCGAAGCTCCGTTCGACCCAGGGCACGAGCCGCTCGCCTGCCTGCGCGAAGAGATCCGGCAGGCGCTTGCTCGCGAGCGCCACCTCGGCCTGCACGAGCGGGATGAGCACCAGCAGGAGCCCGGCGATCGCGACGCCGAACGCGACGATCGTGAGCGTGGTGCCGATAGCGCGGTGTACGCCGCGACGCTCCATCGCGTCGACGATCGGCGTGCCGAGGTAGGCGAGGATCGCCCCGACCAGGAAGGGCGTCAGCACGGGGCCGAGCTGGTGCAGCAGCGCGAAGAAGATCGCCGCGGCGACGCCGATCGCGACGTAGTGGCGCGTGGTGAGCGGCCGGTGGTGGCGCGCCACGGGTCCCGCCGCCGCGACGGGCACACCGGTCGACTCGTGGTCGGGCGAGGGCAGCGGATCGTTGGGGGGCATCGGGACGTGGGCGAGAGGTCGGGCGTGCCGGCGTGGGCGAGTCTGCCACTTGGGCTAGAATCGACGGTGTTCCAGACGGCGCGGCAAGCCCGGCAGAATACCGCGCCCCGCTCCCGCCCCACAACGCCAACCCGGGCGGCACCCCGCGCCGCGCCAGCCGTGACCACCAACGCCTCCCCGCTGTCCTACCGGGACGCCGGCGTCGACATCGACGCAGGCGACGCGCTCGTCGAGCGCATCAAGCCGTTCGCCAAGCGCACGATGCGCCCCGAGGTGCTGGCCGGCATCGGCGGCTTCGGCGCGCTGGTCGAGATCGGCAAGCGCTTCCGCGAGCCGGTACTGGTGGCAAGCACCGACGGCGTGGGCACGAAGCTCAAGCTCGCGTTCACGCTCGGGCGCCACGACTCCGTGGGCATCGACCTCGTCGCGATGAGCGTCAACGACATCCTGGTGCAGGGCGCCGAGCCGCTGTTCTTCCTCGACTACTTCGCGTGCGGGAAGCTCGACGTCGACGTCGCCGCGCAGGTGATCCGTGGCATCGCCGCCGGCTGCGAGCAGGCCGGTTGCGCGCTGATCGGCGGCGAGACCGCCGAGATGCCGGGCATGTATCCCGAGGGCGAGTACGACCTCGCCGGGTTCGCGGTCGGCGTCGTCGAGAAGAGCGCAGTGATCGACGGGCAGGGCATAGGTCCGGGCGACGTGGTGCTCGGCCTCGCCTCGAGCGGCCCGCACAGCAATGGCTATTCGCTGATCCGGCGCATCGTCGAGCGTTCCGGCGCGGATCTCGGGGCGCCCTATGCCGACGCCGCCGGCGCGACGACTCTCGGCGAAGCGTTGCTCACGCCAACGCGCATCTACGTGAAGCCGCTGCTCGCGCTGATGCGCGACCTGCCGGTCAAGGGCATGGCGCACATCACCGGCGGCGGGCTCACCGAAAACGTGCCCCGCGTGCTGCCGGAAGGCGTGCAGGCGCGGCTCGACAAGTCGCGCTGGCCGCGGCCCGCGGTCTTCTCGTGGCTGCAGGCCCAGGGCGGCGTCGCCGAGGACGAGATGCACCGCGTGTTCAACTGCGGCATCGGCATGGTCGTGATCGTCGCGCCGGAACACGCCGACCGCGCCTGCCTGCTGCTCGCTGCCGCGGGCGAGACCGTGCATCGCATCGGCACGATCGCGCCGCGCGAGGCCGGCGCGGCGGCGACCGTCGTCGCCTGACGATCGCACACGCAACCCGTTGCTCCGCAACACGGGCGACACGCTCCAATGCGATGAGCCTGAAGGGCCGCCCCGAGGGCGAATCCACCCCGAAGCGCGTCAGCGCGGAGGGTAGTCCAGTGAGCCTGCGACGCATCACGGTGCTGGTTTCCGGCCGCGGCAGCAACCTGGCGGCGCTCGCCGACGCATCGCTGCAGCCCGGATTCGCGGGTGCGGTGACGCACGTGGTGAGCAACCGGCCGCACGCGGCCGGGCTCGAGATCGCACGCCAGCGCGGCATCGCGACCGCCGTGGTCGAGCACAGCGACTTCGCCTCGCGCGAGGCCTTCGACGCCGAGCTCGCACGCGTCGTCGACCGCGGCGAACCCGACCTCGTCGTGCTGGCGGGCTTCATGCGGGTCCTTACCGACACGTTCGTCGCGCGCTATGAGGGGCGGCTGCTCAACATCCACCCGTCACTCCTGCCCGCATACCCGGGGCTCCACACGCATCGCCGGGCGCTGGCCGACGGCGTGAAGGTGCACGGCTGCACCGTGCACTTCGTGACGCCGGCGGTCGACGTCGGTCCGATCGTCGTGCAGGCCGCGGTGCCGGTGCTGCCCGGCGACGACGAGGCCACCCTCGCCGCCCGGGTCCTCGAACAGGAGCACCGCGTGCTGCCGGCCGCCGTGCGCTGGTTCTGCGCGGGCCGGCTCGTGCTCGACGCAGGGCACGTCTCGGTGCAGGATGCAGTGGCGACGGTCGGCGCCTTGTTGTGCCCGCCGCCCGACCCCATATAACAAGGATGTCTTCGGTCTCCGCCGACGCCGCGACGCTGCCCAACGGGCTTTCCGCCGTCGGCGAGGCGCGGTCGCCCTGGTGGCGCGCGCGGCGCGGCCTGCTGCTGGCGCTCGCAATGTCGGTCGCGATCCACGCTGCGGTGAGCCTCGCGCCAAATTCTCTCCCCGCGACACGCGACACCACGCCGCTCACGGTGTCCGTCAAGGAACTGCCGCCACCGCCTGTTCCTGCGGCCGCCGCGCCACGGCCGCCGCCGCCGAAGGCACGACCCAGGCCGCCGCGCAGCGCGCCGCCGACCGCGCCAGCGCCGATCGAAGCACCCACGGAACCCGAAGTCGCGCAACCTGCGGTGGAAGGCGAAGCCGTCGCGACCGGTGAACCTGCAGCGGACGGCGACTCCGCTCCCACGGCGGAACCCGCGCCTCCGCCGGTGCTCGCGGAAGAGGTCGCCGCGCCGGAGGCGCCGGCCATCCCGGCAAAGACCCTGCCGCCGCGCGTCGACCTCGCCTACAAGGTGTTCTTCGGCACCCAGGCCTTCCACGTCGGCAGCGCGACCTACCGCTTCGAGCACAATGCCGGAACGTACCGCGTGTTCACGATCGCGGAGGCGCACGGTCTCGCCGCATTGTTCGTGCGTGGCCAGGGACGAGTGGAGAGCCGCGGCGTCATCAATGGCGACGGCCTGCAGCCGCTCGAGCTCGTCGTCGACAAGTTCAACAAGCGCGGCACCGAGCGCGCGTCGTTCGACTGGGAGACCGGCATCGCGACGCTGCACGAAGGCAAGACCTCGCCGATCGAGTTGCCGACCTTCGATCCGCTGACGCTGATCTGGCAGTTCTACTTCAAGCCGCCCACGGCCGAAAGCCACAGCTTCGCGATCGCGACGACGCGACGCGTCAATCGCGTCACGGTGACGCGCGTGCGCACTGAGACGATCGAGTGGACGCACGGCCCGGTCGAGGCCGAGGTCTGGCACCGCACGAGCGAGGACGGCAGGACCGAGGCCTACTTCTGGCTTGCGCCGGCGCTCAACTACCTCCCGGTGAAGATCCGCACCGAGCACGCCACCCGGGGTACGCTGATCGCCCTGCTCGACGCGATCCACATCGACGAACCGGGCACGACGGCAACGCAATGACCCTGAGGCCACACCACGTCGCGGGACTTGCCGCCGCGATCGAGCGCGTGCGCGCGTTCGCCGCCCCCGCCGACGCGGTGCTGCGCGCCTATTTCAACGAGCACAAGGCGATGGGGCAGCAGGACCGCGCACTTGTCGCCGAGGGCGTGTTCGCCTTCCTGCGCCGGATGCGCTCGCTCGGCGCGCTCGCGCAGACGAGCGAGCCGCGCAAGCTGGCACTGGCCGTGCTGGTTCGCGATCTCGGCCACTCGGTGCGCGAGCTCGAGTCCGTCACGCGCGAAGCCGAGCGCGAGTGGCTCGCCGGGTTCAAGGGTCGGCTCGCCACACCGCTTGCGCCCGCGGTCGCGGCCGACCTGCCCGACTGGCTTTGGGAACGCCTCGGCACCGCCTACGGCGAGGCGCGCCGCGACGCCCTCGCCAAGGCGCTCGTCGTGCCCGCGCCGTTCGACCTGCGCGCGAACGTGCTCAAGACTTCGCGCGACGAAGCGCTCGCGGCACTGACCGCCGA
Source organism: uncultured Alcaligenaceae bacterium (assembly GCA_964415375.1). Classification (GTDB taxonomy): domain Bacteria; phylum Pseudomonadota; class Gammaproteobacteria; order Burkholderiales; family Casimicrobiaceae; genus VBCG01. Next base: position 583 of record CAYQAF010000183.1, on the reverse strand, counting down.
GTCCTTCCGCGTGGCGCCGACACCCTATGCGCCGCACGGCCTGCGCATCGCCGGGCGGCCAATGCTCGCGCGCCATCCGTGGCTCGCCGACGGGCGTCTCGAGGTCCAGGACGAGGGCAGCCAGCTCGTCGCCTACCTGGTGGCGCCTAAGCGCACCGACCTCGTCGTCGACTTCTGCGCGGGCGCGGGTGGCAAGACGCTCGCACTCGGCGCGCTGATGCGCTCGCAGGGGCGCCTCTACGCGCTCGACGTCGACGCGAAGCGCCTCGCCAATCTCAAGCCGCGCCTCGCCCGCTCGGGACTGTCGAACGTGCAGCCGGAGGAAATCGCCCACGAGCGCGACTCGCGCGTGAAGCGGCTCGCCGGCAAGGCCGATCGCGTGCTGGTCGACGCGCCGTGCACCGGCACGGGCACGCTGCGGCGCAATCCGGACCTCAAGTGGCGCCACGACGAGGCGGCGCTCGCCGAGCTGACCGCGAAGCAGGCCGCGATCCTCGCGGCGGCCGCGAAGCTCGTGAAACCGACGGGCCGGCTGGTCTACGCGACGTGCAGCCTGCTCCCCGAGGAGAACGAGCGCATCGTC
>CAYQAF010000182.1:0-5062 GCA_964415375.1 uncultured Alcaligenaceae bacterium | reverse complement strand
TCTAGCAGTTTGCACGCCACCTTGCCGGCGTACCTGCTCGGGTAGAATCCGCGACGCCGCCGCCCCCGAATCGCGGCATGTCTACCGGATTCCACTCCGGCCCTCGAGCGAAACGCCGCATGCCCGATCGATGGTACCGCGCCCTGGTGGGCGCCGCGGCGGCCTATCTCGCGCTCGTCCCGTCCAACGCGCTCGCCTTCTGGCGCTCGACGTTCTTCGCCGCCGCGGCGCTCGCCGCGCTCGTCGTCGGCGTGCGCGCCTGTCGTGCCGGCAGCCTCGGACCGGCGCCGGGGCGCGTGCTGGTCGCGGCGTTCGGCGGCTGGGCGCTCTGGTCGTGCGCGTCCGTGCTGTGGTCGGTCGACCCGGCGCATACGCTCTCGGCGCTGCGCGGCGACCTCGCCTGGAGCGTCCTCACGCTGGCGATCTGCTACGTGGCGTCGGCCACGCGCCCGGAGGGCTACCGGATACTCGCCGGCGCGCTCCTCGGCGGGCTCGCGTTCTGGACGGCGCTCGCCGCCGGCCTGGCACTCTCACCGATCGGCTGGGATCCGCGTCACGCGCACTGGGCTCCGGGCGTGTACACGACCTGGCTCGTCACCGTGGTCCCGCTGGCGCTGGCGCTGCTTTGGCCGGCCCCTGTGGGATTCGGCAACGGGTCCCGTACCATCGCCGTCGCGGCGCTCCTCTTCGCACTGGCGATCGCCACGGCGCGGTTCGCCGACGCCCGCGCGGTGTGGATCGCATTCCTGGCGTCGCTCGCCGTGGGTGCCGCCTGCGCCATCGGCGCGGGGGCGCGGCTCCGCGCGATGCCGGTCGGCATCGCCCTCGTGGCGATCGCGCTGTTCGCGGTGCTCCTGACCGACGCCGCGATCGAAAAGGCCGAAAAGGTCTATCCGGCAGGCACGAGCGTGGCGAAAACCGTGGCGGTCGATCCGCGACCGGCGATCTGGCGCGGCGCGCTCGCGAGCGCCACCGAGCGGCCGCTGACAGGCCACGGCTACGGGCTGCAGATCCTGGCCGAGCGCATGCGCGCGGTCACGCGCGACCCGCTGATCACGCATCCGCACAACCTGTTCCTCGGCCAGCTGCTGCAGACCGGCGCGGTCGGACTCGCGCTCTTCGTGCTCGCGATCGGAGCGCTGGCGTGGCACCACTGGCGGCTGGTGCGCTCCGGCGACGCGGTCCTCGCGCGGCTCGGCTCGCTCGGCCTGATGACGCTCACCGGATTCGTGATGCGCAACATGACCGACGACTTCTTCCTGCGTGCCAACGCGAAACTGCTGTTCGCGGTGCAGGGCGTGCTGCTCGGCGCCGCAGCGCTGCGGCGGCGCTCGCTCGCGCCGAAGGGCTAGGCGCGCCGAGCGCGGCCTCCGCTAGCGCCGCCGGGGCGCGCGCAGCGGCAACGGTGCCGAAGGCTCGGCGGTGTCGACGGGGATCGGCGCCACCGGCGCCCCCGCGGGCGGCGCGTATTCCGGAATCCAGGTGCCGAGGCGCGCGCGCACCTCGGCATCGTCCGCGGCGCGATCGCGCTCGCACCACGCGACCATCTGCCGCACCGAGTCCGTGCTCGCCTGGCGTGCTTCGGCGACGAACAGCTTCGGGTGCGTGGTCGGCTTGGTCCGCTCCTCCGAGGCGAGCGGCTCCTCGTAGAGCTTCTCGCCGGGGCGCAGTCCCGTGAACACGATCGGCACCTTGTCCGGATCCGCGCCCGAGAGCCGGATCATGTCGCGCGCGAGGTCGACGATCCGCACCGGCTCGCCCATGTCGAGCACCAGGATCTCGCCGTCGCGGCCTTGCAGGCCGGCCTGCAGCAGCAGCTGGGTCGCCTCCGAGATGGACATGAAGAAGCGCGTGATCTCGGGATGCGTGACCGTCACCGGCCCGCCGCGGGCAATCTGCTCGCGGAAGCGCGGAATCACGCTGCCGGCGCTGCCGAACACGTTGCCGAACCGCACGATCACGAACTGCGTGGGGCCATTGGCGAGCGTCTGGCAGACCATCTCCGCGAGCCGCTTCGACGCGCCCATCACCGAGGTCGGATTCACCGCCTTGTCGGTGGAGACGAGCACGAACTTCTCGACGCGCGCGGCGGCGGCAGCGCGCGCGAGCACCCACGTGCCCCAGGCGTTGTTGCGCACGGCCGCCCACGCGTTCTCCTCCTCCATCAGCGGCACGTGCTTGTATGCCGCAGCGTGGAAGATCGCGTTGGGCCGCTCGCGCTCGAGCACCGAGTCGACGCGCGCGGCGTGCTTCACGTCGCCGACGATGCTCGCCACCGGCAGCTGCGGGAAGGCGTCGGCGAGCACGGTGACGATCTCGTAGAGCGCGGCCTCCGAGACGTCGAACAGCACGAGCTTCGCCGGCCGGAAGCGTGCGATCTGGCGCGCGAGCTCGGCGCCGATGGAGCCACCGGCCCCGGTGACCATGACGACGCGATTGCCCAGCCACTCGCCCAGGCCCGCGTTGTCGAGGACGACGGGGTCGCGGCCGAGCAGGTCGTCCAGCTCGACGTTGCGGATCGCCGAGAGCGCCGAGCGGCCGCTGATCAGGTCCTCGTAGGAGGGCACCGTCAGCGCCTCCATTCCCGCCGCCGCGCAGAGTTCGGCCACGCGACGACGCACGACGTGGTGGCTCGACGGCAGCGCGATGATCACCTTGCGCACGCCATAGCGTTCCGCCCAGCGCGGCAGCTCGCCGATCGGGCCGAGCACCGTCACGCCGCGCAACTCGCGACCGCGCTTGGACGAGTCGTCGTCGAGCAGCCCCACGACGCGCCACTGGCGGCTGCGCTCGAGCTCCTTGGTGAGCCGCGCGCCGGCGTCGCCCGCGCCGACGACGAGCACCGGCTCGCCGAGCGCCTTCAACGGGCTGTACAGGCGATGCTCCTTCCACGAGCGGTAGGCGAAGCGGCTGCCCGCCATGAGGAAGATCAGCACCAGCGGGTAGAGGATCAGCACGGATCGCGGCACGATGGCCTCGAGCCGCAGCAGCAGGAGCACGAGCGGCACGAGCACCGTGCCGAGCCCGGCCGACAGGACGATCCGCTTGAGGTCGGAGAGGCTCGCGAAGCGCCACAGCCCACGGTACAGGCCGAAGATCAGGAAGATGACGGCCTGCAGCGGCAGGATGAACGCGAGCGAGCGGGCAAGCTCGTCGGGGTGCGGCGGGATGGCGTCGAGGGAGACGCGGAGCCAGTAGATCGAGGTCCACGCCACCGCGGCCGCGCACACGTCGTGCGCGAACGCGAGCCAGGCACGCCAGTTCGATTTACCGGTCATGGCGAACGTGCGCTGCTGTTCTTCGCATGATAGTCGATCGCCGCGAAGCCGATCAGGTGCAGCGCGAGCACGATCGCGAGTACGAGGTTGCCGCGGCCCGGTGCCACGAGGAGGCAGCCGATCGCCACGAGTGCGCACCCGGCCATCGCCGCGCCCCAGACCGCCAGCGTGCCCCGATGCCCTGCCCCCGCGGCGTGCAGGCGCTGGTAGTAGTGGCTGCGGTGCGCGCGCCACACCGGCTCGCCGCGAAGCGCGCGCCGCACGAGCGTCACGGTGGCGTCCGCGAGAAACGGCAGGAACACGAGCGCCGGGAACCACGCCGGCCAGGCGCCGACTGCGGTGCCGGCGATACCCAGCGCGGCGGCGAGAAAGCCGAGCGGCACCGAACCGACGTCGCCCATGAACACCGATGCCGGCGGGCGATTGGCGAGGAAGAACGGCAGGCTCGCGGCGGACACCGCCGCGCAGATCGCGGCGAGCGCGCCGGCCCCGGCCAGCGCGGCCGCGACGGAGCACGCGCCATACCCGGTGATTGCCATCAGCCCGGCCAGTCCGTCGCTGCCGTCCATGAAGTTGAACAGGTTCGCGCCCCAGACGATCACCACGACCGCGACGGCGAACGCCACGGGCGCGCCCGCGGGCGCCAGGATCGTTGCGGCGACGATCGCCGCGGCTGCCGCGTGCACCGCCAGCCGCAGCAGCACGGGCACGCCACGCAGGTCATCGGCGAACGAGACCAGCGCCACGACGAACAGCGCGCCGAGCCACCACGGCCAGCCGCCGACGGGAGGTGGAAGCGCGATGGCGGCCGGCACGAAGCCGGCCCAGATGGCGAGGCCGCCGCCCCGGGGCGTGGCGCGCTCGTGCAATGAGCGCTCGTTGGGTCGGTCTGCCGGCAATCGCCCCGCGTGCCGCAGCATGAGCAGCGTGACCGCCGTGGCGACGCCGAACGCGACAGCGATGGCCACGATGGCCGGGGTCACGAGCGTGCCCGCGAGCCCGTGCAGGCCAGTTGCGGCGAACACGCCGGCCCCTCTGAAGATATGCGTCCCGGCTCATCCCGAGTCGCCCGGACGCCCCCTTGCGGCCGGGACAACCACGGTCCGCGGGCGCATACCGAACGAAACACCGGTCTCGCCGCAAACATTGGACTTTTTTTATTATTTATCATGACATTGGAACACGTTCCTCGATCCGGGGAGCGGGCACTGAACGCTCGCTTTCCGGGTCGTCTTGTTGTTCTGGAACAACACGCCCGGCCCGCCGGCGGGACCCTTCCGGGTTTGTGCTTCCGCCCCCCTAGTCGCGTTTGGCACAATGGCTCCAACTTCTCGACTTCCCTGAGAAGGCTTCGATGGCGGGGCAATCCAGCGTTCCTGCCAATTTTATCCGTCAGAGGAGAGACTTCATGAACAAGAAGCTCATCGCCGTCGCCGTCGCGGGCCTGCTCGCCGCGCCGCTGGTGGCGCAGGCGCAGACCGCCAACGTCGTGTTGTACGGTCGCCTGAACCTGGACCTTGAGTACGTCAACGCTACGGCGCCGGGTGCTGTCGACACCGCCAACGTCACGCGCCTGTCCAGCAACTCGTCGCGCTTCGGCCTGCGCGGCACCGAAGCCCTCGGTGGGGGCCTCAACGCGATCTGGCAGATCGAGTCGTCGGTTTCCGGCGACGCCGGTGGCGGCACGATCGCCGGCCGCGACACGTTCCTCGGCCTGCAAGGCTCATGGGGTACGGTGCGCTTCGGCAACTTCCTCGCCCCGTACGACGACCTCCACCCGGTCT
>CAYQAF010000181.1:0-5063 GCA_964415375.1 uncultured Alcaligenaceae bacterium | reverse complement strand
TGCCGGGACGGCCTTCGGCGACGTCCTTCGCGAAGTCGGCGTCCACCTCCATCGCGATGTCGAGGTCGCCGGTGCGAACCTGCTGCTCGTAGTCCGCGGGCGCCGGGACGAGCGTCACCTGCTGCCGCTCGAGGAACGCGACGAGCGCCGGCGCGTGCTCGAGGCCGGTGGCGGGCAGCGTGAGCTCGCGGCGCTTCTCCATCTGGCTTGCGACGAGGTTCATCACCAGCATCAGCAGCAGCGGCCCGGCGGCGATGGCGGTGACCAGGATCACCACCATCGAGCGGCGGTCGCGGAACATGTCCACCGTCTCCTTGCGGGCAACGGCGAGGATGCGGCCGAGCGGCGATGGGTGACGTCCGTTCACGCGGCCAGCCCTTCCGCGGAACCCAGCAGGCGCACGAATGCCTCTTCCAGCGTGTGCTCGCCCGACTGCGCGATCAGTTCGTCCGACGTTCCGCGCGCGACGACGCGTCCGTGGCCGAGGATGACGATGCGATCACACAGCGCCGTCACCTCCTGCATCACGTGCGAGGAGAAGAGCAGGCACTTGCCCTGCGCGCGCAGGCCTCGCAGCAAGTCGCGCAGCGCTCGCGTGCTCATGATGTCGAGCCCGTTGGTGGGCTCGTCGAGCAGGATCGTGTCGGGGTCGTGGACCAGCGCGCGGGCGATCGCGACCTTCATCCGCTCGCCCTGCGAGAAGCCCTGCGTGCGGCGGTCGGCGAGCGGCGCGAGCCCGAGGGCCGTGACCAGCTCGTCGATGCGGGCGTCGAGCGTCGGACCCGACAGGCCGTGCAGCTGGCCGTAATAGCGGACGTTCTCCCGCGCGGTGAGCCGCGGATAGAGCCCGCGGGCGTCCGACAGCACGCCGATGCGTCGCCGCACCGCGGTACGGTGCTTGACGACGTCGTCGTCGCCCACGTGCGCGGTGCCGCCGTCGGGCACGACCAGCGTCGCCAGCATGCGCAGCAGCGTGGTCTTGCCCGCGCCGTTGGGACCGAGCAGCCCGGTGATCTCGCCGTCGGCAGCCGCGAACGAGACGCCGTCGACGGCCTTGACCTCGCGTCGCTTGCCGAAGGCCTTGGAGAGGTTCTCGACCCGGATCATGGCGCGGGGGCGAGACGGTCGGGCCACAACGGCGGCCGCTTCGAGGTCTCGAAGTGCTCGAGGCACGAGGCCGGCAGGGTGTCGAACCCGGCGCGATCGACGAAGGCCGCGACGAGGCGCGGCCCGCACGCGTGCGGCGAGACGATGTGCCCGTAGCCCGTGCCGACGACGTGCCGGTGGTTCGACAGCGTCTTCGCGACTTCCTCGGCGTAGGCGGGCGGCGTCACCGGGTCGAGCCCACCGGAAATGAGCAGTGTCGGGATGTCGGTGACGACCGGCGTGGTCGCATCGGCGGGCTGCCGGCCGCGCGGCCAGACGTCGCACACCGAGAGGATCTTCGGCGCGAGCGTCGCGACGCGGGTTGTGGCGAGCCGCTGGCGCTCCGCGGACTCGATCCGCGGCACGTCCTCGGCGCACGTCACCGAGTAGTGGAGCGCGCCACTCATCTGCTCGGCCAGGTCGCCGCCGATCAGCAGCGTGGCGGCGTAGAGCGGCGCGTAGTCGCCCTTCGCGGCGCGGTCGAGCAGTGCCGGGATGAGCGCGGCGAGCTCGGGCAGGTAGACGAGCGGATGCAGGCTCGCCACGACGATCTCGTAGGTGATGCGATGCGTCTCGACCTCGCCGGTGCGGGGATTGGCGACCTTGACGTCGCGGCCGGCGGGCCCGAGGTCCGCGCGGATCCTCTCGAGCGTCACGGCGAGGTCGGGCTGCACGTCGGCGCACGCCGCATTCCCGGCGCAGGCCCTGAACAGGTCGTCGAGCGCCTGCTCACGGGTCAGCCACACTCCCAGCGAGACCTTGAGCGACGGCGGTGCGACGCCGTCGAGCACCATGCTGCGGACGCGGTCCGGGTGGCGACGCGCGTATTCCAGCGCGACGCGCGTCCCGTAGCTGCCGCCCCACAGGTTCCACTTCGGGTAGCCGAGCGCCGCGCGTACGCTGTCGAGGTCGGCGACCCACGCCGCGGTCGTGTACTGCGCAGCGTCGACCCCGCGGTCGTTCAGCTCCTGCAGGCATTCCTTCGCCTTCGGCACCGGATCGGTCTCGAGCACGTCGTCCGGCGTGTCGTCGGGCTTCAGTGCGGCACAGTCGAGCGGCGAGCTCTTGCCGGTGCCGCGCGGATCGACCAGCACGATGTCGCGCGTGCGGCGCACCTCGACCAAGCGGGACGCGAATGCCGCGAGCGCGCTCGCCGACTGTCCCGGGCCTCCCGGCAACAGGACGAGCGGATCGGGCTTGGGCGTCAGCGTATTGGCGGGCAGCACGGCGAACGCGATCGCGATCTTCTTCCCGTCCGGCTGGTCGCGGTTCTCCGGAACCTCGATGGTTCCGCACTGCGCAGCGGCGGCAAGCCGGGGCAGGCGGCACTCGGCGAGCGCAACCGTGCGGGCGCGGTCGGCCTCGGCTCCGCAGCCGGCCAGCGCCCCGGCCAGGGCGACCACAACAAGGGCGCTGCGACTGCGAAGGTGGGGGCGGCGGCGCATGATCGGCGGGGATGTTAGCAAACGGGCTCGCGTGAGCCTCGGCGCGGCGACGGGCTGCGATCGGCGAGGATCGGCTGGCGGCACGCATTCGCGAACGGCGCAGGGGTGGCGATCACGCGGTGGCGGACAGCCGGTGGCCGGCTGTGGTATCCTTCGTCCACGCGGCATTCGTTCCAGTCCTCCTGCCGCCGTCGATTCCGACTCCCCGCAGCACCCCCTCGTTTGGCTGTGACTGGCCGCCTCCATAAGGCGACCGGCCGAGCGCTTTTTTCGAAGGTTTCACATGTCATTTGCATCGCTCGGCTTGTCCGACGCGCTCGTGCGCGCCGTCACCGAACAGGGCTACACGACGCCCACTCCGATCCAGCTCCAGGCGATCCCGGCCGTCCTCCAGGGCGGCGATCTCCTCGCCGGCGCACAGACCGGTACCGGCAAGACCGCGGGCTTCGTGCTGCCGCTGCTGCAGCGGCTGTCGACCACGGCCCGTCCTGCCGCGGGCCGCGGCAACCGCCGCGCACCGCGCGCGCTGATCATCACGCCGACGCGCGAGCTCGCGCTGCAGGTCGAGGCCTCGGTGCGCGCCTACGGCAAGTACTCGAAGCACGACTCGATGGTGATCTTCGGCGGCGTGGGCTTCGGCCCGCAGCTCGCGCAGCTGCGCCGCGGCGTCGACATCGTCGTCGCCACGCCGGGTCGCCTGCTCGACCACCACGGCCAGGGCAGCCTCGACCTGTCGGCGATCGAGGTGCTGGTCCTCGACGAGGCCGACCGGATGCTCGACATGGGCTTCATCCCCGACATCCGCCGCATCCTCGCGCTGCTGCCGGCGAAGCGCCAGAACCTGCTGTTCTCGGCGACGTTCTCCGACGAGATCCGCGCGCTCGCGAACGGCCTGCTCGACCGGCCCGCGACCATCCAGGCGACGCCGCGCAACTCGACGGTCGAAGCGGTCGCGCAACGCGTGCACCCGGTGGACCGCGACCGCAAGCGCGAGCTCCTCTCGTACCTGATCGGCCACAACGACTGGCGCCAGGTGCTGGTGTTCACACGCACCAAGCACGGCGCGAACAAGCTGGCCGAGCAGCTCGTGCGCGACGGCATCTCCGCCGAGGCGATCCACGGCAACAAGAGCCAGGGCGCGCGCACCAAGGCGCTGTCCCAGTTCAAGGACGGCCGCGTGCGCGTGCTGGTCGCGACCGACATCGCCGCGCGGGGCATCGACATCGAGGACCTGCCGCACGTCGTCAACTACGACCTGCCCAACGTGCCCGAAGATTATGTGCACCGCATCGGCCGCACCGGCCGCGCCGGCGCGTCGGGCGAGGCGCTGTCGCTCGTCTGCGTCGACGAGCACGCGTTCCTGCGCGACATCGAGCGCCTCATCAAGCGCACGCTGCCGCGCGAGGTCGTGGCGGGTTTCGAGCCCGATCCGCGTGCGAAGCCGGAGCCGGTGTTCGCCTCGCGCGGACAGCGTCCCGCGCAGCCGCGCAAGAACTTCGGCGGGCACGCGGCCGCGCCGGGTCGCGGTAGCGACGCCCATCGCCGGCAGGGCACCAAGCAGCCCGCGCGTGTCCATCACGCCGCGGGTCCGCACGGCAGCGTCGACCGGCGCGGCCGTGACGGTGGTCGCGGGCGGCCGGCGCCGCGTACGCGCTAGCCAGCCTTGATAGCGTCGGGGGCGTTGCAGCCGGCCGATCTGGAGGTGCCGGTAGGGGCCGTAGTATCGTCGCGTCGATGAACGCCCAGCCCTCGACCCACCAGCGCATCGGCGCCGCGGTCGCCGCAATGGGCCAGGGGCCGCTCGGCGAGGACGGCGTCCGCCGGCACCTCGTGCCGCTCTTTTCGCGGGTTCTCGCGCGCGACGCCGCGCGCGCCTACCTCGCCAACCACTCGCTCGGCCGCCCGCTCGACACGGTCGAGGACGACGTGCGCGAGGCGCTCGGCGCCTGGTACGCGTCGATGGGCGAGGCGTGGGGCGCGTGGGAGGCGGAAATGCGCGCGTACCGGACGCGGCTTGCCGCTCTCCTCGGCGCGCCGCGGCCGGATGCGGTCGTGCCGAAGTCCAGCGCGGGGCAGGGCCTGCGGGCCGTGCTCAACGCGCTCGACGGGGTGCCGCGCGTGGTCGCCACGCGCGGCGAGTTCGACTCGCTCGACGTGATCCTGCGCGAGTACGCACGGCGCGGACGCATCGTTCTCGCGTGGGTCGAGCCGCGGGCCGACGGGCGCTTCGATCCGGCCGACGTGATCGGGGCCATCGGCGCGCAAGCGGAGCTGGTCGTAATCTCGCAGGTGATGTTCCAGACCGGGCAGTTGCTGCCCGGCATCGAGCGGATCGTCGCGGCGGCGCACGAGGTCGGCGCGAAGGTGCTGCTCGACGTCTATCACTCGCTCGGCGTGCTGCCCGTGGACGTCGCCGCGCTGGAATTGGACTTCGCCGTCGGTGGCGCCTACAAGTACCTGCGCGGCGGTCCC
>CAYQAF010000180.1:0-5070 GCA_964415375.1 uncultured Alcaligenaceae bacterium | reverse complement strand
CCACCCGCAAAGCGCCGGCCATTGCGCACTCGTTGGTCACGAAAAGTTGCCTAAGGTCGCCGGCGCCCCGGGAAGCGTCGATCGCTGGGTGTCCTGGTCTAGCGCACAGAGCGTCACGCATTGTCGGGCGCGTCGCGCAGCTCGCGCCGCAGAACCTTCCCGATCGGCGTCTTCGGCAACGTGTCGCGGAACTCCACCTGGCGCGGCATCTTATAGCCGGTGAGCAGGGACCTGCAGTGCAAGAGCACCGCTTCCTTCGTCAGGTTCGGGTCCTTCTTCACGATGACGACCTTCACCGCCTCGCCGGTCTTTTCATCGGGAACGCCCACCACCCCGCATTCGAGCACGCCTGGATGCGTCGCCACCACGCTCTCGATCTCATTCGGATAGACGTTGAAACCCGAAACCAGGATCATGTCTTTCTTGCGATCGGTGATGGTGATGTAACCCTCGGCATTCAGATTGCCGACGTCGCCCGTCTTCAACCAGCCGTCCTGCATCACCTTGGCGGTTTCCCCGGGGTTGTTCCAGTAGCCCTTCATCACCTGCGGTCCGCGCACGCAGATCTCGCCGGTGAACTTCTCGATGTCTCCTACACCGGTCCACGGCGGCAGCTCGGCGAATACCGCGTCGCGGATCGTGAGCTCGGTGGACGGGTACGGAATGCCGATCGTGCCGTTCCAGGGCGTTCCTATGGGATTGGCGCACGCGACCGGCGAGGCCTCGGTCAGTCCGTAGCCTTCGGTGATGCTGCATCCGGTCACCTGCTGCCAACGCTCGGCCACCGTCTTTTGCACCGCCGCGCCGCCGCCGATCACCGCCTTCAGCGAGGAAAAGTCGAGGCGGTCGAATCCGGTCGTATTGAGGAGCCCGTTGAACAGCGTATTGACGCCGGTCATGATGGTCCACTGCCACCGCCCGAGCTCCTTGACGAGGTCCGGCAGGTCGCGCGGGTTCGTGATCAGCACGTTGAGGCTGCCCCACTTCATGAACGAAAGCGTCGCGGTCAGGCAGAAGATGTGATAGAGCGGCAGCGGCGCGATGGCGATCTCGCTGCCTTCCTCGAAGATGAGCGACACCCACGCGCCGGTCTGCTCCATGTTCGCGAGGACGTTGCGGTGGGTGAGCATCGCGCCTTTCGACACGCCGGTGGTTCCGCCGGTGTACTGCAGGAAGGCGAGGTCCTCGAGCGTCACCTCGACCGGTTTCAGTGCCGCCGCTGCGCCGCGCGCCAGCGCGTCCCTGAACCCGATGGCGCGCTCGATACGCCACGCGGGCACCATCTTCTTCACCTTGCTGATGACGAAATTGACGATCCAGCGCTTCGGCGCCGGCAGCATGTCGCCAATCCGGGTGGTGATCACGTGCTGGACCGGCGTGTTTCCGATCACCTGCTGCAGGACGCTCGCGAAATTCTCGACAATGACGATGGCCCTGGCGCCGGAGTCCTTCAGCTGGTGCTCGAGCTCGCGCGGCGTGTACAACGGATTGACGTTCACCACGACCATGCCCGCGCGCAGGATGCCGAACAGCGCCACCGGGTATTGCAGCAGGTTCGGCATCATGACGGCGACGCGCTCACCCTTCGCCATGCCCGGCAAGCTCTGCAGGAAGGCCGCGAAGGCGCGCGACTGCCGCTCGAGCTCGGCGTAGGTCATCGTGCGGCCGAGATTGTGGAAAGCGGGTTTCGCCGCGAACTTGCCCGCAGTCTTCGCGAGCAGATCGGGGATGGAGCTGAAGCTGTCCGGGTCGATCTCCGCGGGCAATCCCACGGGATAGCTCTTGAGCCAGACCTTGTTCACCATGATTGTCCCTTGCCACCGCTCATCGATGGGCTCCAGCCCCGGCGTGCCCCGCGGCGATGCCTTGTATGCCCGCTCCCCGGCATCGGGATGGCCGGCCGCGTTGCGCGCGCACCCGAGCGATCAGCCGCGCTTCGTTGCCGAATGGCCACTCTCCTGCTGCGACGTGGCCGCCAGGAACTCGTCGACGAAGCGCGCCAGGTCGTCCCAGTCCGTGTACTCGCGATCGCGGGAGGTGTCGGCGTCGACCCCTTGATGCCTCGCGATCAACCGCATGATCAACCGCTTGAGATAGTCCTGCTCGGGGTGCCGCAGCGCACCGGCGACGTGGTGCGTGATGGCCGGCGTCCAGCCCGTCTGGCGGTAAAAGGCCTGCTCGATCGTCCGCTGTTCCTCCGCGCTCTGTCCATCCTGCAACAGCACCGCCAGGCTCACGCAGACGAACGCAGCCGGCAGGCCAGCGAGCCAGTCCCTGTTCTCCTTCACGAAGCGGAGCAGCGGTGCCTGGTACCTGCGCTGATGGATCGAACCGCACACGATCGCCGCCGAGTGGACCGGCTGGACCTGGGCAGCCGCCTCCGAGGCACTGTCCACGAGCTCGACCTTCACCCCGCGGTGCTTCAACGCGTCGGCGATGAACTCCGCGATCTTGCGGGTCTGGCCCTCGGTCGTGCCGTACACAACCAGTACCGACTTCATCGCGAGCCTCCCTCCCGGCGCGATTCACTCCGTGTCGAAGGCTGGGTCGGCGTGATGAACGCCACCACGCCCCTGACGGCCACGGATCGCGCCGCCTTCAGAATGCGCGTGCGTCCAGACGGCTGATCTGATCCGCGTCAATGATCGGCGCCGATGCCCCGGTGGCGCACCCCAATATCCGCATCGGCGAATCGTAGCACCGAGTTCACCCTCGTCAATCGATCGGGTCATGCCAATAGCGCCGTCCCGATGCGCGCGCGGACTCTGGATTGTCGACCGCACCCGACGCGAATGTGAAAGAGAGCGCACCAGTGCGATCGGTGCGATGCAGCAGTGCCCCGGCCCGCTCGTAACGCGCGACGACGTCGGCGCGCGGGTGGCCGAAGCGATTGCGGTAGCCGACCGTGAACACCGCGTGCCGCGGTGCGACGGCGTCGATGAACGACGGCGTCGAGGAGGTGCGGCTGCCGTGGTGCGGCACGACCAGCACCTCGGCGGGCAGGCGCTCGCGGCGGTCTACCACGAGCTCGACTTCGCTCGTCGCCTCGACGTCGCCGGCGACGAGGGCGCGCCCGCCCGGCGCCTCGATGCGGAGTACGCACGAGATGTCGTTGGACTTGCGATAGGCATCCGCGTAGTGCGGCAACGCGGGATGGAGCACCTCGAAGTGGACGCCATCCCACGTCCACCGCTGGCCGGCACGGCAGCGGAGATGCAGACCGCGCTTCTCGTGCTCCTCCACCGCCGGGTGGTCGGAGCCGAGCGACGTGAGCAGCAGGCCGACGGGCACCGCGGCCAGTACCGACATCGCGCCACCGGAGTGGTCCGTATCACGATGACTCACGATCATCGCGTCGAGGTGCCGTATGCCGGCCGCTCGCAGCCAGGGCACGACGATGCGCCCGCCCGCGTCGGCCATGCCGTTCCACGAGGGCCCCGTGTCGTAGAGCAGAGCGTGGCCCGCGGTACGCACGACGATCGCCGTGCCCTGGCCCACATCGAGCACCGTCATGCGGAACGTGCCCGGTGCCGGCGGTGCCGGCAGCACGACGAACAGCGGCGCGATCGCGAGCACGCCCAGTGCGCGTCCCGGCATGCCGCGCGGCGCGAGGCACCACAGGACGCCCGCGATGCCGAGTGCGGTTGCCCACCGCGAGGGCGCGTGCTGCGCCCACGCGGCGCCGGGCAACCGGGCCAGCGTCTCGAGTATCGCCATGAGCGGCGTGATCGACGCGTGAGCGAGCTGCCAGAGCGCGTCGATCGGGACGAACGCGGCGACGAGCGCGACGGGCACGATCGCGAATGTGACCACCGGTATCGCCACCGCGTTGGCCAGGGGGCCGATCAGCGAGACCTGCTGGAACAGCGCGAGCGAGAGCGGCACGAGGCCGAGCGTGATCGCCCACTGGGCGCGGGCGGCACTCGCGACCCTCGCGCGGCCGCGCGCGACGGCGCTCCCGCCGCGCGGCACGCGGCCGTGATCCCCGGCGTAGATCAGCAGGCCCACCGCAAAGAACGACAGCCAGAACCCGGGGGAGACTACCGCCCACGGGTCGATCGCAAGCACGACGACGAGCGCCCACAGCCAGACGACGAAGCCGGTGCCCGGACGCGCGAGCCACAGACCGAGCGTCGACACCGCGAGCATCGCGAGCGTGCGTTGCGCCGGCACCTCCGCACCCGCGAGCAGCACGTAGCCGAACGCCGCACCGAGGCCGAGCACGGCCGCCGCACGGCGCGCCGGAACACGCGACGTGAACCGCGTGCAGCGCCGCGCCAAACCGAACGCCGCGCCGCCGGCGAGCCACGCGAACACCGTGACATGCAGTCCGCTCACACTGATCAGATGTCCGGTACCGGTGCGGTTGAAGACGTTCCACTGGCGGTCGTCGAGGCCGGACTGATCGCCGATCGCAAGTGCGACGAGCACGGCGGCGTGGGGTGCGCCGGGAAGGGCAGCGGCGATGCGGTCGCGGATGCGTTCACGTGCGCGCTGCACGTGATCGAGCGGACGCCCGGCGAACGCGCTGACGCGCTCGCTGTGCTCGCCGATGCGGACGTAGCCCGTCGCGCGCAAGTTGCGTTCGAGGAGCCACGCCTCGAGGTCGAAAGCCCCGGGATTGACGTTGCCGTGAGGCCGCCGCAGGCGCACCGTCAGGTGCCAGCGCTCGCCTGCGCGAACCGCTGGAACCTCGACCCCGCGCTCGGCGTCGGGCCACCCCACCTGCCAGGCGAGCGATACACGCTGCGGCACCCGAGCCCCTGCGGCGTCGACGCGCTCGACGGCCAAGGCGAAGCGGACGCCGTTCGGCGTGCGTCGCGGCAGGTCGTCGACCACACCGACGAGTTGGAGATCCTCGCCTTCCCACGCTGGTGGCAGGGCATCGGCGAGTCGCACCTCGGCGCGCCAGGCGGCGTAGCCGTGACCCACCAGTACACCGCCAGCCAGCACCGCGAGGACACCGGCCCACGCGGGTCGCAACAGACCGGACGCGCCGCGCGCCGGCACCCGCGTGATGGCAAGCCATCGCACCCGAAGTGACGACGACCCGGCGCGCAACAACCCGCC
>CAYQAF010000179.1:0-5083 GCA_964415375.1 uncultured Alcaligenaceae bacterium | reverse complement strand
GTCGCTCCGCGGGCGGCACGCGTCACGCTGACGCGCACGATGTCGGCCGACGAGCCGGTCGCGTCGGTCAGGTCGAGCGACATCGTCGCCAGCGAGTTCATGCTCGGCATGCCGAAGTCCTTCGCCGTCGGCATCGCCCAGTGGTCGAACTGGCCGAGCAGCAGCAGCGTGTCCGGACGGATCCCCTGCCGCAGCACCGCGCGCGCCCGCACGCTGCGCGCCGGCGTCGCGATCGTGATCGTGTCGCCGTCGGCGATGCCGAGCTTCGCGGCAGCGCCGGCGTTGATGATCACGCCGCGATGTCCGGCGACGTTGTCGGCAACCTCCTTCATCAGCTGGATGCCCATGTTGGCGCCCCACGCGTACTGCATGCTGCGCGCGGTGAGCAGCCAGAACGGATAGGCGTCGGGCTGTCCGCCGGCCTTCACCAGCGCGGCATGCCACGGCGCGGCGAAGTCCTTCCACACCGGCAGCGTCTGGTACTCGGTCAGCTGCTTGTCCCACCAGTGCATGTCGTGCTCGTGCAGCCGCCGGCCGAGCTCGATGCCCACGCGCCACAGCCGTTCCTGGTAGGGAAGCTCGAAGCGCAGCCGCTTGCGGACGAGCGTCGGGAACAGGTACCAGTGGGTCTGCGGGAACGGCTTCGTCGCGAGCCCGTGCTCCTTCCACCACTCGAGCCCGTGCACGTCCTTGCCGTCGGAGAGCTCCGCGCTCGCCGCGCGGCACACGGCGTCCCAGATCGCCTCCGGCGCGTGGGGCTGCCCGGTCTCCAGCGCGAAGTCCCAGTGGGCGCCTTTGAGGGGAACGCCCGCCGCGCCCTTGTTGAGCGACGCGTTGTACTTGTCGAGCAACCCGGTGCGCGTCGCGAGCTCGGTCGCGATCGCGGTGAAGTCGCGCGCCTCGCCGCGCGTGGCGACCGCGGGCTGCCGCAGCGCGAAGCCCTGGAAGTGCCAGAACTGCTCGACGAACTTGGACCCGCCGATCCTGATCAGCTGCAGGCTCTCGAGGTCGGTCGCCTCCGGGAGCAGGACGTCCGCGTAGTGGTTGGTCTCGTCCAGGGTGTACGCGAACGCGACCGTGAACGGGAAGCGCGCCATGGTCTGCCCGAGCTTCTCGGTGTCCCAGAACGAGATCGCGGGATTGGTGCGGTAGACGAACCAGACGTCGGGCAGCGTCACGCGCGGCAGGCCCTTCGGCGTCTCGTCGAGGAACATCCACGAGAAGTGCGTCGGCCCGAGCGCCTGGCTCCAGGGACCGTTCGCTGCAAGCGGGACCATCGTCCGATAGGCGTTGCGGATGTTCGGATGCGGCGACCACCGCGCCTTGTCGGTGGGGTTGAGCGGATAGTCCATGAACCCGTCGGGGCCGGCCGTGACGGTGTCGACGCGCGCCGGCGCCTGACGGTTGAGCCGCACCGTCGTGCCGAGCGTGCCGCCCGGCACTTCGAGTCCGCCCACCACGGCCGCCAGCATCGTGCGGGCCCAGACGCACTCGAAGCCGCCCCAGCCGTTGGTGACGGTCTTGCCGAGGCTCACCGACACCGGCCGGTACGGCAGGCGCTCGCCCTCGATCTCGATCGTCTCGCCGATGCGCGCGTGGTCGACGTATTCGAGCGCGATCCGGCGCATCGTCTGCGCCGGCACGTCGCAGATGCCCTGCGCCCATTCGGGCGAGTAGGGTTTCATGTGCACGACGAACTTCGAGAATGCCGTTTCGCCGACCATGCGGCCGTCGCCAAGCACTTCGTCGTCGGCGCCGACCTCGATCGCGTCGACCTCGTGGCGTCCCTCGAGCGCTTCCTCCATCGCGGGCGTGTCGAATGGCATCGCGGCGCCACGCGACGCGTCCCACACCAGCGGCTTCCGCGATGCGCGATCGCGCAGGTAGAAGCCGTGGGGGCCGACCAGGTACGGCGAGGCCGTGTGGTGCGCGAGGAACGGGACGTCGAGCCGCGCGCGCGGGACCTCGTGCAGCAGCACGTGCAGCAGCGCGTACAGGAACGCGGCGTCGGTCTTCGGCCGGATCGGCACCCACTCCGCCGAGCACGCGCCGGTCACCGACAGGTGCGGCTCGACCTGCACGCGCTTCATGCCGCGCACCCGGGCGTTGGCGTGGCGCCACACGCCGACGACGCCGCCGGAGGCCTCGACGTTCGCACCGCACGAGATGAGGTAGTCGCAGTGCGGCGTGTCCGGCGAGACGGTGAACGCGCGGTGCCAGAACTCGCCGTAGACGTGCTCCGAGTGGTAGCACTTGACGCCCTGGCCGGAGCCGAAACCCATGTCGACGGAACCCCACGCGGCGAGGAACGCGGGGAACGTCCCCATGTACGACTGCGGCGTGCCGGCGCCGCCGAAGCTGACCGCGACGCGCGGGTAGCCGGAGGCGTCGGTCAGGCCGTCGGCACGCACCTGGTTCAGTTTCGCGGCGACGAGCTCGAGCGCCTCGTCCCACGAGATCGGCACGAACCCCGGGTCCTCCCCCCGTCCCTTGTTCGGGTTGGTGCGCTTCATCGGCGTCAGCACGCGGTGCGGGTTGTAGGTCTTCTGCACGAGACCGTAGGCCTTCACGCACACCTTGCCGCCGCCGGGGTGCACGTCGGCCGCGCAGAAGTTGGGCTCGACCTCGGTGGCCACGCCGTCCTCGACCTTGACGGTGAGGAGGTCGGGCCCCGCGACGCACTGGTAGCAGTACGTCGGAATGCGTGCGGTCGTGCCGGTCACGGCTTGACGAGCCCGGCCTTGGCCGCCTTCGCGGCGAGACGCGCCTCGGTGGCCTTCACGTCCACGACGAAGCGGTGGTGGCGGCCCCGGCAGATCGTGTCCACACCGTCGTGACCTTCCACCTCGAGCACGACCGCGCGGCCCTTGACCTCGGCGACCGTCACCTTGAGCGTCACCTGCTGGCCGAGCAGCGTGGCCGCGAGGTGGTCGACCTCGACCCGCGTGCCGACCGAGTCCTCGCCCGGATCGAGGTGTGCGAGGAGGAGGTCGCGCGCGGTCATCTCGATGTCGCGCACGAGCATGGGCGTCGCGTAGACGCGCGCGGCCTCGCCCATGAAGTCGATCGTGCGCGCCCGGTCGACGGCGATCGTGGCGGTCGCGGTGACGCCGGCGGTGAGGGTTGGCTTCATCGGTGCATGCCTCGTGCTCGCGTGGACGAACGGCGGAGGCGTGCTGCAGGACGGTCGCTCCCCCGGCGGTCCTGTGCACTCCTCCTTGCACGGCACGGGCCTTGCGGCGTGTCGCCGGAAGCCCGTCCCTCGCCTCGGGCGCCGCGGGCGCTTTGGCCGCTTCGCCTCCCCTCGCGGAGGGCGGCGGCCGACGCCTTCGACTTGAGCGATCACCCGATTCGGGCTAATCTGGCATTCAAATGCGGATTTTCATTTGATGTACATCATTCTTTTCCCGAACGGATGAACGCGGGGGCCGGGACGAAGGCGCGCGCGGCGGTGTCCGGCGGGCGTCGGCGCGGGTTGCCGGGCGCGGACACCGGTGCCGTCGTGATCCGCCCGGCGCGGCGCGGCGACCTCGAGGCGGTGATCGCAATCGACGCGCGCGTCACGGGGCTGCCCAAGCGCGACTACTGGCAGTCGCTCTACCGGCGCTACGGCGCGAAGCGCGATGCGGGCCGGCAGTTCCTCGTCGCGATTGCCGGGGGCGAGGTCGTCGGCTTCGTGATCGGCGAGGTGCGCGACTGGGAGTTCGGCTCGCCGCCGTGCGGCTGGGTGTTCGGCATCGACGTCGATCCCCGGGCGCGCCAAGCGGGGGTCGGCACGCGCCTGCTGCAGGCGATCTGCAACGGCTTCCGTGGCGCGGGCGTCGACAGGGTGCGCACGATGCTCGCACGGGACAACCACCTCGTGCTCTCGTTCTTCCGCAGCCAGGGCATGATGGCCGGCCCGTTCATTCCGCTCGAGATGGAGCTCTCGCCATGAGGTCCGGACGCGCGGCGTGCGCGGCCGCCCGCGCATGAAGCTGCAGATGAACACGCGTCTCGCGCTCTACAGCGTGCTCGAGTTCGCGTCGGACCCGACACGCCACATTGCCGCCGGCGAGATCGCGCAGCGCTACGGCGTGTCCTCGCACCACCTCGCCAAGGTGCTCACCGAGCTCGCGCGCGCGGGCGTCGTCGAGTCCGTGCGCGGCGTCGGCGGCGGCTACCGCTTCGCGGCCAACGCGCGGCGGCTCACGCTGATGGACGTGATCCAGATGTTCGAGGACTTCGGCACGGGCGACGCCGCCCGGCGCGAGGACGGCGACGACACGCCGGTCGGGACCGCGCTCGCCGCCGTGCTCGCCGAGATCGACGAGATCGCCAAGGCGACGTTCTCGACGATCACGCTCGCGACGATGCTGCGTCTGATCGAGCGGCAGCGTGCCGACGCCGCCCGCGGCGCCGCGCGGCGGCCGGCTGCCGGCGCATCGCCTCCCGCGCGGCCGGCGCGCCGCCGACCATGAGGGCCCTCGACGTCATCCGCGTCGAGCACCGCTCGCTCGCCGCCGTGATCCACGGTCTCCGCCACCTCGTCCGGGAGGTCCGCGAGCACGGCGCCCGGCCCGACTTCGGCCTCCTCGAGGCGATGATCCGCTATATCGACGCGTTCCCGGAGCGCTTGCATCACCCGAAGGAAGACCGCTACCTGTTCCGGCGCCTGCGCGAGCGTGACCCGGCGAGCGCACGCATCCTCGACGAGCTCGAGGTCGAACACGCGATAGGGGCGCGCATGATCCGCGAGCTCGAGGCGGCGCTGGCGCGCTATCGCGGCGAGGGCGCGGCGGGGTTCCCCGCTTTTTCCGCAATGGTCGACGCGTACGCGGCGTTCCACTGGGAGCACATGCGCAAGGAAGAGGTGGAGGTGATGCCAGCGGCCGAGCGTCACCTGCTGCCCGGGGACTGGGCGGAGATCGACGCGGCGTTCGGCAGTCACGGCGACCCGCTGTTCTGCGTCGATGCGGAGACCGAGTTCGGCACGCTGTTCCGCAAGATCGTCGAACTGGCGCCGCCGCCCATCGGCGTCGGACCGGCGGCATCAGGAAAGTAGGGTCTGACCCTACTTTTCTAGCCGCGGGCGAGCGCGGCC
>CAYQAF010000178.1:2463-5114 GCA_964415375.1 uncultured Alcaligenaceae bacterium | reverse complement strand
CCTGTCGAAGGAATCGGTGATCGCCGGAAAGTAGGATCAACCCTCGCGGTTGCGCATCCAGTCGGCGGTCTTGAAGTACGCTTCCATCAGCCGCGGCTTGAGTTCCGCGGGGCAGCGCGACTCGTCGAGCGCCTGCGACATGCACGCGAGCCACTGGTCGCGCTCGCGAACGCCGATCGGAAAAGGCAGGTGGCGTGCGCGCAGCCGCGGGTGGCCGTACCTCTCGACGTAGAGGGGCGGACCGCCGAGCCAGCCGGAGAGGAACAGGTAGAGCTTCTCGCGCGCGTGGTCGAGCGACGGCGCGTGCACGCGGCGCACCTCCCCGTACGCGGGCTCGAGGTCCATCAGGTCGTAGAAGCGCTCGACCAGCGCACGCACACCGGCGTCGCCGCCGAGTTGATCGTACGGCGTGCTCACTAGCCGAGTTGCCGGATGACGGCCAGCGGCGGCTGGTTGAGCGTCCCGCGCGTGCCGAGCCATCCGGCGAGCACGACAGCGATCGCGCCGCCGACGATGCCGTACAACCACACCATCGCGTTGGCGTCGAACGGGATCTTGAACACGCGATCGGCGAGCACCCAGCCGATGACGGTCGCGCCCGCGGCCGCGACCAGGCCCGCGAGCGCCCCGAGCAGCAGGAACTCCGCGATCTGCGCCGACTGCAGCTGCCGGCGCGATGCCCCCAGCGTGCGCAGTATTGCGGCGTCGAAACGACGCTCGTCCTGTGTCGCCGCGACCGCCGCCTGCAGCACGAGCAGGCCGCCGACCAGCGTGAACAGGAACACGAACTCGATCGCGCGCGACACGCGGTCGACGATCGACTGCACCTGGCGCATCAGCTCGCCGACGTCGATCGCGAGGATGTTCGGGTGCTTCTGCACCAGCGGCGCGAGCCACGCGTTGTCGGTCTCGGGCGCCTTGAACGCGGCGATGTAGCTCGCCGGCTTGTCGTCGAGCGGGCCCGGCGGGAACAGCGCGAAGAAGTTGACGCGGAAGCTGTCCCAGTCGACCTTGCGCAGGCTCGTCACCTTCGCCGTGACGCGCAGGCCGGCGATGTCGAAGGTGAGCGTGTCGCCGAGCTTGACCCCGAGCGACTCGGCGATGCCGTCCTCGAGCGACATGCCCTCGGCCTCGCCGCGCGCGCCAGGCGCCCAGAAGCGGCCGCCGACCACGCGATTGCCTCCGGGCAACGTGTCAGTCCACGACAGGTTGAACTCGCGCTCGGCAAGCCGTCGCGCCCGCGCGTCCTCGAATCGTGTTGTATCCAGCGGCGCGCCATTCAACTCGACGAGCCTGCCCCGGACCATCGGGCTGAACGCAATCTCGCGGCCGAACCGGCCCGAGAGCGTGGCCTTGGCGTCCTCGACCTGGTCGGGCAGGACGTTGACCAGGAACTGATTGGGCGCATCCGGAGGCAGGTTCGTGCGCCACGCGTGCATGAGATCGCCGCGCACGAGCGTCAGGAGCAGGAGCGCCATCATGCCCAGCGCGAGCGCGCCGATCTGCAGGCTCGCGGCGAAGCGGCGGCGCGTCAGGTTGGCGAGTCCGAAGCGCCACGAGACGCCACGGCGCGGCAGGCGCTTCAACAACGACATGAGAAGCCACGCGGCGAGCGCGGCGACGCCGAGCAACGCGCCGACGCCGACGACCATGATCGCCCCGGCCTGGGCCTCGCGCGCCTGCCAGGCAATGAGGAGCGCCACGGTGGCCACCCCCAGTGCGTAGGCGAGCACGCCGCCCGCCCGCGGGCGCGGCAGGTCACGGCGCAGTACGCGGAGCGGCGGCACGTTGGCGAGCGCGACGAGCGGCGGCACGGCGAACCCGAACAGGAGCAGCAGCCCGGTCGCGAAGGCCTTGAACCCCGGCTCCAGCGACGGTGCAGGAAGCCCGGCGTCCATCATCGAGGCGAGCATGCCGACCAGCAGCGCCTGGCCGCCCAGCGCGGCGGCGACGCCGATCGCGCTCGCGACGACACCGAGTACCAGGAACTGCAACACGAACAGGCCGAGCGTCTGCCGCACGGGCGCCCCCAGGCAGCGCATCATCGCCGCGGCGTCGAGGTGTCGGCGCAGGTAGCGCGACGCGGCGAGCGCCACGGCGACCGCAGCCAGCAGCACGGCGACAAGCGCGGCGAGGCCCAGGAACTTCTCCGCGCGATCGAGCGTCTGCCGCACCTCGGGGCGCAGGTCGCGGACGGTCTCCATGCGCTGGCCGGGCTTGAGTTCCCTCCCGAGCCAGGCGCGGAAGCGCTCCAGGTTGCCGCCGCCGGCGTCGGCGACGAGCAGGCGGTAGTTCGCCCGATTGCCCGGCTGCAGCAGGTTGGTCGACGGAACATCGTCGAGGTTCAGCAGCAGCTTCGGGCCGAGCGAGAACACCACACCGGCGACCTCGGGCTCCTGCAGGACGATCGCGGTAACCGTGAGCGTCGCCTCGCCGACCGCGAGCTTCGCGCCGCGATCGAGGCCCATGCGCTGTGCGAGGCGGGTATCGACCCAGGCCTCGCCCCGCCCGGGAATCGCATCGGCGACGCGGCCTTCCGGATTGCCGGTCTCGACCAGCCGCACCACGCCGCGAAGCGGGTAGCCGGCACCGACCGCCTTGACGTCGGTCAGGACGGCCGCGGCGCTGGCACTTGCCGTGCCGCCTGCCGT
>CAYQAF010000178.1:0-2363 GCA_964415375.1 uncultured Alcaligenaceae bacterium | reverse complement strand
CCTTGACGTCGGTCAGGACGGCCGCGGCGCTGGCACTTGCCGTGCCGCCTGCCGTGTCGCTTGCCGCATCAGTTGCCCTCTGAACCATGCTGTTGAAGCGGATCACCGGCGTGGTCGCGAGGCCGTCCGCGCGCGCGCGCTCCGCGAACCCCGGCGGCAACGGTCGGTCGCCGGTGATCATCAGGTCGCCACCGAGGAGCAGGTTCGCCTGCCGGGTGAGCGCGCCCTTGACGCGGTCAGCGAAGAAGCCGACCGTGCCGACGCTTGCCACCGCGAGGATCAGCGCCGCGACCAGCACCCGCAACTCCCCCGCCCGCCAGTCGCGGCGGAGCATCCGCAGCGCGAGGCGCAGCGTGTTCACGGCGCCGCCTCCGGGAAAGTAGGGTCAGACTCGACTTTTTTCGGCTCCCGATCCGCTCGTGCGGCGACACCATGAAAAGTCGAGTCTGACCCTACTTTCCCGAAAGTCGAGTCTGACCCTACTTTCTCGTCGCGGACCAGCTTGCCGGCAGCGAGCGACAGGCGCCGACCGCAGCGCGCGGCGAGCGTGAGGTCGTGCGTCACCAGCACCAGCGTCGTGCCGTGCTCCCGGTTGAGGCGGAACATGAGCTCGGCGACCTCGACCCCGGTGGCGCCGTCGAGGTTGCCGGTGGGTTCGTCCGCCATCAGCAGCTTGGGCTCGCCGGAGAAGGCGCGGGCGATCGCGACGCGCTGCTGCTCGCCGCCGGAGAGTTGCCGTGGGTAGTGGTGGCCGCGCCTGCCGAGGCCGACACGCTCGAGCCAGGTGCGCGCGCGCGCATCGGCGTCCGCGCTGCCTGCAAGCTCCAGGGGCAGCATCACGTTCTCGAGCGCGGTGAGCGCGGGAAGCAGCTGGAACGACTGGAACACGAAGCCGAGCAGCCGTTGGCGCAGCGCGGCGCGGGCGTCCTCATCGAGCACCGAGAGCCCCTCCCCATCGAGCCACACCTCCCCGCTCGTGGGCCTGTCGAGCCCAGCCATGAGCCCGAGCAGCGTCGTCTTGCCCGAGCCGGAGGCACCGACGATCGCGACCGACGCGCCGGGTTCGACCTCGAACGAAACGTCGTCGAGGATGGTGAGCGGCGTCTCGCCGCTCTGGACGACCTTGGAGAGGGACTGTGCGCGAAGGATGGGCGTGGTGGACATTGGCAACCGCGGGGCGACGGCGGGACGCGCCCGGACCGGCGCTAGGTCGTTAGATACGGTAACCGACGTCGGGTTTCAACCCGGCGCGCGACAGAACGCAACGGGGAGCGACGGGCGGACGCAGTATAGCGTCGCCCCGCGTGTCCACAGGCCGGAGGCGGTTCGACGGACCTGGATGCGAGCCCTCGGGTCGTCCACGTAGCGGACATCCGCCGGACGGCGTCCGCAGCCCGGGATCTAGAATGTCGGCCGAGCCACCCCGATGTTTGCCGAATGATCGCCCGCCTGCTCCTCGTCCTTGCCCTCCTGTTGGTGCCCCCCGCCCACGCCGCGGGCGAGCCGGTGATCGTCGTCGTCGGCGACTCGATCTCCGCGGGGTACGGGCTCGCGCCGGGACAGGTCTGGGTCTCGCTCCTCGAAGCACGGCTCAGGGCCGAGCGCTTCCCGCATCGGGTGATCAACGCGTCGATCAGCGGCGACACCACGGCCGGCGGGCGCACGCGCCTTCCCGCGCTCCTCGCCGCGCACAAGCCCGCGGTGGTCGTCATCGAACTGGGCGGCAACGACGCGCTGCGCGGCCAGCCACTTGCCGCGACCCGCGCGAACCTCGACGCGATGACCCTGGCCGCCCAGTCGGCCGGAGCCCGCGTGCTGATCCTCGGCATGAAGCTGCCGCCGAACTACGGGCCGGCCTACGTGCGCGAGTTCGACACGCTGTTCGAGGCGGTGGCGAGGTCGCGCAAGGCGGCCTTCCTGCCCTACCTCTTCGACGGTTTCGGCGACGACCTCGCGTCCTTCCAGCCGGACAAGATCCATCCGACCGCCGAGGCGCAGCCGAGGATCCTCGGCAACGTGTGGCCGGCGTTGAAGCCGTTGCTCGCGTCGAAAACGAAGTGACCGCGACCACGAGGGTGCGCGACGACCGGCGTGTGGGGCCGGAAGCCATCGCCGCGCACGCCGACGTCATCGACGTGCGCACGCCGTCCGAGTTCACCGAGGACCACATCCCGGGGGCCATCAACCGCCCGGTGCTCTCCGACGAGGAACGCGCGATCGTCGGCACGCTGCACGCGAAGGCTTCCGCGTTCGAGGCGAAGAAGCTCGGCGCGGCCCTGATCTCGCGCAACATCGCGGGTATCGTCGAAGGTTTGCGCGACCGTTCGCGCGAGTTCGCGCCGCTCGTCTACTGCTGGCGGGGC
>CAYQAF010000177.1:0-5133 GCA_964415375.1 uncultured Alcaligenaceae bacterium | reverse complement strand
AGCACGCGCTTCGCGTGCAGCCAGGCGGTGTAGAGGCCGGAGACCGCGAGCAGGGCGAACGACGGCAGCATCAGCGCCACGGCGTACCAGGTCGGCACGCCGAGGATCGTGGACTGGTCGTTCGCTTCCCGGAGCGAAATCGCGCCGTGCGTCATGCGCCACGCGATCAGTGCTCCGGCGAGCCCGACCAGCAGGGCGCCGAGGGCATCGAGCCATTCGCGCACGACCGGCCGCGAGTGCGCCGTGAAGAAGTCGACGATGACGTGGCCGCCGCGCAGCTGAGTGAGCGGCAGGAAGCTCGCCACCGCGACCGCGCAGCCCAGCTGGATCAGCTCGTAGTCGCCCGGCACGGGCGTGTCGAACAGCGCGCGTCCCGCGATCGACGCGAGCGACATCAGCGTGAGCGCGACGATCACCAGTCCGCCGGCGAGCGCGAACGCGCGCGCGACCAGGAACAGCAGGTGGCCGAACCGATCGGTCGGCACGCGCTGGATCAGCGGGCCCTCGGCCATGGGCGAACCTCTCGATGGGCTGCAACGACGCGGGCGCGGCGGCGCCGCGCCCACGGGATCGATGCGGAAGCGACGCCTACTTCGCGGCCTCGTACTTCCTGATCATGTCCTTCGCGGACTGCAGCAGGGCCTTGCCGTCCTGTCCCTTCGCGGTCACGTCGCGCACCCACTCGTCGTCGAGGTTCGCGGTGGCCTTCTCCCAGTTCGCGAGCTCGGAGGCGGGAATGACATAGAAGACGTTGCCGCGGTCGGTGGCGAGCTTGCGGGCGGGTGGGGCGGAGGCGTCCCACTTCTGGCCGAAGGACCTCGACAGCGGGGCACCCGTGTTGGCGTCGATCACCTTCTTCAGGTCCGCGGGCAGGCCGTCGTACTTCGCCTGGTTCATCTGCAGCGTGAACACGGCGGTATAGAGCGCGCGCGACTTCGGGTCGGTTTCGCTGTGGAACTTGGTCAGCTCGTGGGCCTTGATTGACGGAATCACCTCCCACGGCAGGAGGTAACCGTCGACGACGCCCTTGGACAGCGCGTCGGAGAGCGCCGGCAGGGGCATCGCCACGGGTGCGGCCCCGAGTGCTGCGAGCATCTTGTTGGTCTGACGCGTAGGCGCGCGCATCTTCATGCCCTTGAAGTCGGCGAGCACCTTCACCTGCTTGTCGCGGCCGTGCACGTAGCCGTTGTCGTGCACGTTGACCGCCAGCATCCTCACGCCCGGAAACTCCTTCTGCGCGTACTTCTCGTAGTACTCCCACGCCGCCTGCGACGTCGCCTCGGCGTTGGCCGACATGAACGGCAGCTCGAACACCTCCATCAGCGGGAAGCGGCCGGCCGTGTAGCCCGGCAGCGTCCAGATGATGTCGGCGACGCCGTCCTTCACCTGGTCGACGAGTTGCGGCGGCGTGCCGCCGAGCTGCATCGCCGGGTAGACCTGGCACTTGAGCCGGTTGCCCGAGTCCTTCGCGATCTTGTCGCACCACGGCACCAGGAGCTGCGACGGTGGCATCGCGCCCGGCGGCCAGAAGTGATGGACCTTGAGCGTGATTTCCTGTGCGGTGGCGGGCAGTGCGGCGGCGGCGAAGGCCGCGACGACGATCGAACGGGCAATGCGCATGTTTCCTCCGGAGTGCGGGACGCCGCTTCGCGCGGAGCACGGGGCGTCGCCGGCATTGATGCTGGCCGGCGCAGTGTAGCAAACGGGGTCGTGGACGGAGGCCGGTGCGTCGCCCGGGACGTCGGGGGCGTTTGCCCGGTGCGCCAAAGTTGAGCGTGCGAGTCGGAAATGCGAAAATTGGCGAATGTTTGCACGCCTGCGCGAGGACATTGCCGTCGTGTTCGACCGGGATCCGGCGGCGCGTTCGAAGTGGGAAGTCCTGACCTGCTACCCCGGACTGCACGCGTTGGTCTGGCACCGGTCGCTCACCCATCCGCTCTGGCGCGCCGGGCTGCGTTGGCTCGCCCGGTGGATGGCCCATTGGGGCCGCTGGGCTACCGGCATCGAAATCCACCCCGGGGCGACGATCGGCCGGCGCGTGTTCATCGACCACGGCATGGGCATCGTGATCGGCGAGACCGCGCAGATCGGCGACGACTGCACGCTCTACCACGGCGTGACGCTCGGCGGGACGTCCTGGAGCAAGGGCAAGCGCCACCCCACGCTGGGCCGCGGCGTCGTGATCGGCGCGGGAGCGAAGGTGCTCGGGCCGATCGAGATCGGCGACGGCGCCAAGATCGGCTCCAACGCCGTGGTGGTCCGCGACGTTCCCGCCGGCGCCACGGCCGTGGGCATCCCGGCGCGCATGGTCACCTCCGAGGACCAGGCGCGGCGCGAGGAGCAGGCGGCCAGGATCGGCTTTTCCGCCTACGCGATCTCGGCCGACATGGACGACCCCGTGGTCCAGGCGATCCACCGGCTGCTCGACCACGCCGCGGCGACCGACGAGCGCCTCGAGCGGCTGGTGGTCCAGTTGCAGAAGGATGGCCTGGAGATGGGCGATGCCAAGGCCACGGCGGAGCGGTTCGATCCGGCGCCGCTCAACAAATTGCTTGACTGAACTTATCGGGCATTTAGTTGACCAAAACATTCGGGTAAGGGAAAATCCCTTTGTCTTGGACAACTAGTCAGCGCTCCCGGGCGCCTGGCTATTCGATGGGGGTAACTGAACAATGCGCCTCACCACCAAGGGCAGGTTCGCGGTGACCGCGATGATCGACGTGGCGATGAACGGGACGCGCGGGCCGGTGACGCTCGCCGCCGTGTCCGAGCGCCAACGCATCTCGCTCTCCTATCTCGAGCAGCTGTTCGGCAAGCTGCGCCGCCACGGGCTGGTCGACAGCGTCCGCGGTCCCGGCGGGGGCTACAATCTCGCCCGGCCGGCCGAGCAGGTCTCGGTCGCCGACGTGATCCTCGCCGTCGACGAGCCGATCGACGCGACGCAGTGCGGCGGTCGCGAGAACTGCCACGACGACCACCGCTGCATGACCCACGACCTGTGGGCGGCGCTCAATGCGCACATCTTCTCGTTCCTGCGCGCGGTCACGCTCGCCCAGCTGGTCGCGGAGCAGCGGCAGAAGCAGGCCGAGAAGCAGGACGTCGCCGTGATGCAGGACCACCGCGCGGCCTCCGGCCCGCGCGCGGTGGAGCCGGCCGTGGTTTCGTGACCCCGGGCCCCCATCGAAGACGAACCAGCGCCAACCCGATGTCGCTCAAGCTTCCCATCTATCTCGACTACTCGGCGACGACCCCGGTGGACCCGCGCGTTGCCGAGAAGATGATCCCCTGGCTCACGCAGAACTTCGGCAACCCCGCGTCGCGCTCGCACAAGTTCGGCTGGGACGCCGAGGCGGCGGTCGAGGAGGCCCGTGAGAACGTCGCGGCCCTCGTCAACTGCGATCCGCGGGAGCTCGTCTGGACCTCCGGGGCGACCGAGTCGATCAACCTCGCCCTCAAGGGGGCCGCGCACTTCTACAAGGACAAGGGCCGGCACCTCGTCACGGTCGGCACCGAGCACAAGGCGACGCTCGACACGATGCGCGAGCTCGAGCGTGAGGGCTTCGAGGTCACCTATCTCGACGTGCTGCCGAACGGCCTCCTCGACCTCGCGGCCTTCGAGGCCGCGCTGCGGCCGGGCACGATCGTGGCGTCGGTGATGCTGGTCAACAACGAGATCGGCGTGATCCAGGACGTGGCCGCGATCGGCGAGATGTGCCGCAAGCGCGGCGTCATCTTCCACGTCGACGCGGCGCAGGCCACGGGCAAGGTGCCGATCGACCTCGCGACGCTCAAGGTCGACCTGATGAGCTTCTCGGCGCACAAGACCTACGGTCCCAAGGGCGTCGGGGCGCTGTACGTGCGCCGCAAGCCGCGCGTGCGCATCGAGGCGCAGGTCCACGGCGGCGGCCACGAGCGCGGCATGCGCTCGGGCACGCTGCCCACGCACCAGATCGTCGGCATGGGCGAGGCGTTCCGGCTCGCCCGGCTCGAGATGGCGACCGACAGCGATCGCGTGCGTAGCTTGCGCGACAGGCTGTGGAAGGGCCTGTCGCAGATCGAGGAGGTCTATCTCAACGGCGACATGGAGCACCGCGTCCCGCACAACCTCAACGTGAGCTTCAACTTCGTCGAAGGCGAGAGCCTGATCATGGCGATCAAGGACGTCGCGGTGTCGTCGGGGTCGGCGTGCACGTCGGCTTCCCTCGAGCCGTCGTACGTGCTGCGGGCGCTCGGCCGCAGCGACGAGCTCGCGCACAGCTCGATCCGCTTCACCGTCGGCCGCTTCACGACTGCGGAGGAGATCGACTACACGGTCGACCTGCTCAAGCGCAAGATTGCCAAGCTGCGGGAGCTCTCGCCGCTTTGGGAAATGCACCAGGAAGGCGTCGATCTCGACACGGTCCAGTGGGCTGCTCACTGAGGGCTGCACACTGAGGGCCGCGCACTGAGTCAGAAGGAGAAGAGCAATGGCATACAGCGAGAAGGTCATCGACCACTACGAGAACCCCCGCAACGTCGGCTCGTTCAAGAAAGACGACGAGGCCGTCGGCACCGGGATGGTCGGCGCGCCGGCCTGCGGCGATGTGATGAAGCTGCAGATCAGGGTCGGGGCCGACGGCGTGATCGAGGACGCCAAGTTCAAGACCTACGGGTGCGGCTCGGCGATCGCGTCGTCGTCGCTCGTCACCGAGTGGGTGAAGGGCAAGACGCTCGACGAGGCGCTGTCGATCAAGAACACGCAGATCGCCTCGGAGCTCGCGCTGCCGCCGGTGAAGATCCACTGCTCGATCCTCGCCGAGGACGCAATCAAGGCCGCGGTCGCCGACTACAAGGCCAAGCACGGCACCGTGGCCGGCGAGGCGGAGGCGTCCATTTGCGCGCCGGCGCCGCAGCGGGCCGCTGCGGACTGAGGGAGGTCGAACATGGCTGTTTCGCTCACCGAGAGCGCGGCGAAGCACGTCGCCGCGCAGCTGTCGAAGCGCGGTCGGGGCGTGGGCCTGCGCCTGGGGGTTCGCACGTCGGGCTGTTCCGGGCTCGCCTACAAGATCGAGTTCGCCGACGAGCCGCGCGACGAGGACGTCCGCTTCGAGAGCCACGGGGTCACGGTGCTCGTCGACCCGAAGAGCCTCCCGT
>CAYQAF010000176.1:0-5133 GCA_964415375.1 uncultured Alcaligenaceae bacterium | reverse complement strand
TCGCGAGGCCCACGCCGATGATGAACGAGGCGTCGATCAGGCCGAGCAGCAGGAAGACCTTGCCCTGCAGCTGCGGCATGAGCTCGGGCTGGCGGGCGGCGCTCTCGAGGAACTTCGAGCACATGATGCCGATGCCGATGCAGGCGCCCAGCGCGCCGAGCCCGATGATCAGGCCGATGCCGATGCCGGTGTACGCCTGGATCATCGCCAGCGCTTGGATCTTGTCCATCGTTCTTTCCTTTCAGTGACGGTGGTGACGTGCGAAGGGGTGGTGCGGAACGCTAGTGGTGCTCCTCGGCCATCGACAGGTAGACGACCGTGAGCATCATGAAGATGAAGGCCTGCAGCGTGACGATCAGGATGTGGAAGATCGCCCAGCCGAGGTTCAGCACGCCGCCGAAGATCGTGCCGGCGAGCCCGGTGGCGGCCCACAGGCCGAGCAGCAGGAAGATGATCTCGCCGGCGTAGATGTTGCCGTACAGACGCAGCGAGTGCGACAGCGGCTTCGACAGGTACTCGACGACGTTCATCAGGAGGTTCGCCGGCCACAGCAGCGGGAACTTGCCGAACGGCGTGGTCATGAGCTCCCACAGCCAGCCGCCGAGGCCCTTGCTGCGGATACCGAAGAAGATCATCAGGAAGAACACCGAGAGCGCGAGCGCGAGCGTCGTGTTGACGTCCGCCGTGGGCACGATCCGCCAATGCGGCGCGAAGGTGTGCGTGACCTTCGCCATCACGTCGACCGGCAGGAAGTCCATCGAGTTCAGCGCGAAGACCAGCACGAATGTCGACAACGCGAGCGGCGCGACCAGCGTCGAGGCACCGTGGTAGACGGACTTGGCCTGCCCGTGCACGAAGTCGACGAGGAGCTCGACCACCGCCTGCCGCTTGCCGGGCACCCCGGACGTGGCGGCACGCGTCACCAGCCAGAGGAAGCCGAAGGTGATCGCGCCGACGACGAGCGTCGTGATCACCGTGTCCCAGTGCACCGTCCAGAAGCCGCCGCCTTCCGCGACGGGCCGCGCGAAGTGGGTGAGGTGGCCGGTGATGTACTCGGTGGGGGTGGTAGGTCCGGCCGCCATGGTCTGGGTTCGCTTCGGAGTGGGGAGGACGGGGTCGGGTGCGTCGTTCTCTAACTGCGGACCCGCAACGCGAGCCCGAACATCAACGCAGTGGCGACGAACGCGAGGATGAACGGCGCGCTCACCAAGTCCCGGTACAGCACCAGCACGAGGATCAGCTGGACCAGCACCAGGGCCACCTTGAAGCCTTCCGCACGCAGGATCAGGTACAACGCACCGATCGCCGTGGCGGGCTGGACGATTCCCCCCATCAGCGCGTAGACGAAATTCGCGACGAGGTTGACCAGTCCGCCGAGCGCCCCCGACACCGCTCCGTGACCGCCGGCCCACAACCCTCCGACGACGGCGAACGCGAGGGTCGCGATCGCCTGGGACAGGAGGAGGATGCGGATCGGACGGGTCTTGAGCGGTGCGGTCACTCCGGCGCGTGCGTGTTGCAGCGCGGTGCGGGCGGCAGCAAACTTTGGAATTGTAGCGTTTCGCGCCCCCCGCTCGCAACGCTTTGGTGCGTTGCGGAACCGCCCGTTCCGGTCGGCCCGATCGCCGGGCTAGCCGCCGGATAGCGCGGCGACGATCATCATCTCGCTTCCGGACGGCACCGGCACCCCGAGGTCGGTGGCGAGCTTCCCGCCGACGAACAGCCTGATGTGCGGCCGCAGGCGGCCCTGCTCGTCGACGATGCGGAAGCGCAGGCCCCGAAAGCGCCCCTCCAGCGCCGCGAGCACGGCGGTGAGCGACGGCGGGTTCTCCGGCGCGAGCAGGGGGATGGCCACGGTCACCTCGTCGTCCCCGCCCGTGTAGGAGCGGAGCGGGGACGGGATGCGCACGCGGACCACCGCGGCGGCTTCGGCACTGGCCTTGGCCACGCTCGCCCTAGGGCCTCTGTGCACTCTACGCCGCTTCCACGGCGTAGATGTGCGGAAGGTGCCGCGCCAGGCAACGCCACGTCCGGCCTTCATCGCGGCTGCCCCAGACCTCGCCTGAGGTGGTGCCGAAATAGACGCCGGCCGGTTCGCGGGCATCGACGGTCATTGCCTGACGCTTGACCGTCCACCAGGCCTGCGATGCCGGAAATCCTTCGTCCTGGCGCCGCCAGGTACGTCCGCCATCGAGCGAGCGGTAGGCCGCCGGCTTGCCGTTGGGCGCGACCCGCGGCCAGACGTCCGTCCCGTCCATCGGGAATACCCAGAGCGTGTCGGCTTCGCGAGGATGGGCAACCATCGGGAAGCCGACCGACCCGACCGACTTCGGCATGCCCGTTCCGATCTCGATCCAGACGTCACCCGGACGGTCGAGCCGGTAGATCCCGCAGTGATTCT
The DNA here is from genome assembly GCA_964415375.1 of uncultured Alcaligenaceae bacterium. GTDB lineage: Bacteria > Pseudomonadota > Gammaproteobacteria > Burkholderiales > Casimicrobiaceae > VBCG01. The sequence continues at coordinate 2,732 of CAYQAF010000176.1, read as the reverse complement.
GCTGATAGAGGCGGTCCGGGTTGCCGCCGGCGAAGCGCAGGCAGTGCGGATCGTGCCCGTACTCGGGCGCAGGCTCGGGCAGGAAGTCGGCACGAATGCCCTTGTTGAGCGGTCGCCAACTCGCGCCGGCGTCGCTCGACTCGAATACGCCGCCGCTGGACATCCCCATGTAGATATGCGCGGGATCGCGAGGGTCGACGATGATCGAGTGCAGCTTCGCGCCGTCCGGCGTGCCGTCCTGGTCGCCACTGCACCACGCCTTGCGCTGCGGATGCTCGTTGAAGCCGTCGACGCCGGCCCAGGTCGCGCCACCGTCGTCGGACCGGAACAGTCCCTGCGGCGACGTCCCCGCGTACCAGACCCCCGGCGACGACGCATGTCCCGGGGTGAGCCAGAACGTGTGGTCGACCGCCCTGCCGCTCCCCGACTTGAACGCCGGCGGCTGGCTCGCCTCGACCCAACGCCGCCCGCGGTCGCTCGAGCGGAACACCGTCGGGCCGAGGTGGCCGGTACGGGCGGCGGCGAGCAACGTGCGGCCGTCCCGGGGGTCGAGCACGACGTGATGCACGATGTGGCCGAGGAAGTGGGGGCCGGCGAGCTTGAAGCCGCGCCGTGCCGGGTCGCTCGTCAACGTCCAGAGGCCCTTGCGGGTGGCGACGTAGAGCGTGACCGGCCGCGCCGGCGTGGCCGCCGGCCGGGTGCGTGCACGAGGCATGGTAAGACTCCGGAGATCGCGACCGCCTCACGCTACGCCGGGCGCCGGCGGCCGGCAAGGGGCGACGCACCGTATGACCTGCCGGGCGATGCGGGGAACCGCGCCCTCCGCAGGGTTGCAATGCGGGCGCGAGGCTGCGAAAGTCCGAGATCCGGGACGGCGCCGCTCGGCGCCCTCCTTTCTTCCCCGCGACAACCCACACCGGAGACACGGCATGACGATCAAGGTCGGCGACAAGGTTCCCGCCGGAACACTGATGGAATTCTTCGAGGTCGAGAAGGAAGGCTGCTCGATCGGCCCCAACGCCGTGAAGGTCGAAGACCTCACGAAGGGCAAGAAGGTCGTGATCTTCGGGCTGCCCGGGGCGTTCACGCCGACCTGCTCCGCGAAGCACGTCCCCGGCTACCTCGTGAACTACGACAAGCTGAAGGCCAAGGGCGTGGACACGATCGCCTGCATGTCCGTCAACGACGCCTTCGTCATGGGCGCCTGGGCACGCGACCAGAAGACCGGCGACAAGGTGCGCATGCTGGGCGACGGCAGCGCCGAGTACACGAAGGCGCTCGGGCTCGAGTTCGACCTCGCGGCGAAGGGGCTCGGCATGCGCTGCCAGCGCTTCTCGATGCTGGTCGACGACGGCGTCGTCAAGGCGCTGAACATCGAGGCGCCGGGCAAGTACGAAGTCTCCGACGCCGAGACGATGCTGAAGCAGCTCGGCTGACGCAGGCGCGGACCCGGCAGGACGACCGCGGCCCGTCGGGACGCCGTCTCGCTCCCGCGCTAGCCACGGAGCTTCGCGAGGATGCCGTCCAGCTCGTCGAGGCTCGAATAGCCGATGACCACGCGCCCGGCGCCGTTGCGGCCGGGCTCGATCCGCACCTTCGCCCCGAGGCGCTCGGCGAGCTCGTTCTCGAGGCGCGCCGTGTCCGCATCCGCGGCGGGGCGCACACGACGCCGCGGAGAGCGTTCGGCCGGGTGCAGCAGTTCGTGCACGAGCCGCTCGGCGTCGCGCACCGAAAGCTTGCGCTCGACCAGGCGCGCGGCGGCGCCGGTCTGCCGTGCCGCGGGCAGCGCGAGGAGCGCGCGCGCGTGCCCCATCTCGATCTGGTTGCCGAGGAGCATGTCCTGCACCGGCTGGGCGAGCTGTGTCAGCCGCAGCAGGTTCGTCACCGCCGAGCGCGAGCGGCCGACCGCCTTCGCCGCGGCCTCGTGGGTGAGGCCGAACTCCTCGATCAGGCGCGCGAGGCCGTGGGCCTCGTCGAGGGGATTCAGGTCCTCGCGCTGGATGTTCTCGATCAGCGCGAGCGCGAGCGCCGCCTGGTCCGAGGCCACCTTCACCTGCACCGGCACCTCGTGGAGGCCCGCGCGCTGCGCGGCGCGCCAGCGCCGCTCGCCGGCAATGATCTCGAAGCGGCCGCCCTCGACCGGACGCACGAGGATCGGCTGCACCACGCCCTGCTCGCGGATCGAGTCGGCGAGCTCGGCGAGCGAGGCCTCGTCGATGCGCCCGCGCGGCTGGTATTTGCCCGGCCTCAACCGGTCGACCGGCAGCGTCTGCAGCGCATCTCGCGGCGATGCGGTGTCTTCGGTGCCGGCGAGCAGCGCGTCCAGGCCACGGCCAAGTCCCTTGGGTCGGATCATCTTCGTTCCCGTTGCTCGCGCCGCGCCGTCAGGCTGCGGCATCCGTCGTCATCGCCGTCGACTCGGCCGCTCCGCCCTCGCGCGCCTCCATGCGACGGAGCACCTCGCCGGCGAGCGCGAGGTAGGCCTGCGCGCCCTTCGACTTCGCCTCGAGCTTCAATGCCGGCATGCCGTACGAAGGTGCCTCGGCAAGCCGCACGTTGCGCGGCACGAGCGTGCGGTAGAGCTTGTCGCCGAAGTGCCGCTCGAGCTCGGCGGCGACGTTCTGCGCGAGCGTGTTCCGCGGGTCGTACATCGTGCGCAGCAGACCCTCGATCTCGAGCCGGGGGTTGAGGTGCGCGCGCACCTTCTTCAGCGTCTGCACGAGGTCGGACAG
>CAYQAF010000175.1:0-5135 GCA_964415375.1 uncultured Alcaligenaceae bacterium | reverse complement strand
TCCAGTTCCGTCATTGCTCGATGTGCCAGTAGGTCCGGAATCGTCTCGTCGTCGAGCTGACGCCCTGCGGCTGAACGACCTTGGAGCCGGTGCTGACGATGTCGACTGGTTTGCCGTCGACTTCTGTCCTGGCATATACCGGGGAGGGCGGGAATCCGCCCCCTTCGATGACCAAGGCGCGATCGCTGGAATCCAGCTTCCCGTCGGCGTTGAAGTCCTGGGTGGCCGTCCCGTACGCGTACCCGACACCATAGAGCTTCGCTTCGCCCAGGTTGCTGCTGCACACCCCTTTCTCCGGCGGCGTTGGGCGGTTGGTACCGAAGAAAGTTGTACCGTAGACGGTGATCGCGTTGCCGACGACCTTCTCCCCTTCCGCCAGAGTCAGGTACCAGCCATTCTCGACTGCTCCGGCCGTATTCTGGTAGGGGTTGGTAGTGACGTCGGTGAGGTCGCTCTCGATGCAGGTGCGGGGCTCGGCGGGATCCTCTCCTTCGGCCGGGGTTTCGCACACGTAGCCCCCAGTCGCCCCGACATTCTTGTCCTTTAACATGTAGAAGCGGTTTTCGACCGCGTTTTCGAACGGGTGCTCGCGATCGCCGGAGCCCACCAGGACGGCATCGTAGGCCTCGCCGAAAACCACGTCGGGCTTGTTGAGGAACTTGCGCGCATCGGCACCGCTGCCGCCGAGTTCTGCCAGCTTGTGCGTCTTCCAGTTCGCGGGGTCGGCATCGTCGATGTCGACCCGCCAGATGTTGCCCTTGGTGTCCGCTGCATAGATTCGATCGAACAGTCCGTCCTCATTGCGATCGAGCACCGCAAGATCGCCCGGCACGCTGCCCATGCCGGCCGGCATGACGTGTTTAATCAAGGCCCCGGTCAGCCCGTTGACGACGAAGATGCCGCGGCCCTTGTTGTTCGCTTGCGCTGGTATGGGATCCTCGTTTTCGGGATCGTAGCCCGCACCGAAAATCACCACCAGATCGTTCGTGGCACGAATCTTGGCCGGCCGCGGTGCCGACCAGGTCTGTCCCAGTTCGGCAAAGCCTGTCTTCGCATTGTCGACCTTCCACATGTGCTTGGGATCGCTCGGGTCGCTAACGTCGAGCGCATAGAGGAAGCGCCCGCCGCGGCGCATACCGATGTAGAGGTACACCTTGTCCCCGTTGGCAGCATCCAGCTTGTCGTCGTCGTTGACGTCGTTCTGGTAGACCGAGACCGCGCCGTCGGCAAAATACGGCTTGGGGTCGGTGGTTGAAATCAGCGGGTCGTTGTCGCGCAGCCGCTTCAGCCGTGCGTGGAACTCCGGGAAGACCACGCCCCACATTTCGTAGCCGTCGCTGTCACCCTGCCCCCCCTTCACGGCATGGAACACGCCACTGTTTGTGCCGTAGAAGACAACGATGTCGCGGTCGTCGCCGGTGCGGTTGTAGTTCACCACCGCCGGACGGGAGTGCAGCAGGTCGCCGTGGATGCGCGCTCGGACATCGGTCGACACGCCGTTGCTGTCCTCGTTGTCGATATTGTCGGCACCGCGCACCCACTCGGCCAGATCCGCAGCGAGGCTGGCGTTGGTCGCATTGAACGCAGTCCCTTTCAGCGACGCGCCTGCAGCACAGGCCGACTTGCAGGTGTAGAGCTTCCTGCTGGCGAACGTCTGGCGCATGCGCTGCGCGACGCCGCCCTTCTCGACGATGTTGCCGTCCGGCGCATCGCTCGCCGACGCCGGACTGCCGATGGGGTCGAAGGCCCAGTAATCCGAGGCAGTCGTCCAGAAGCTGGTGACGTCCGGCTTGATGAAGCCGTTGACGGTATCCTCGACACCCTTGCCGTTACGGTCGGCGAGAAAGGGAATGCCGTTCTGGACGGCGATCTCGTACTGCTTGAGGTTGCCGGGCCAGCGCGGGCCGCCCTTGGCGTCGGGGCGGAACTGGCCCATGTAGACCTGGTTGAGGAAGGTACCCCGGACGTTGACGCTCACAGGCAGTGTCGACGCTGCGAATACGCTGTCGACCGCCTGGAACTTCTGCAGCAGGTCGACGAAGGCCTTCATCACCTGCTGGCCGTCGTTGGCTTCGAAGTACTCACCCCCGCCGAGGATCGCGCCGCTTCTCAGGAGTTCGCGCGCGCTTTCCATGGGCTTGGTCTTGTAGCTGTTGTCGGCGGGGCTCTGCACCGCGATGGTGTAGGTCGTCACGTTCTGGATGCCGTCGAGGTGGGGGACGACGTCCTGCTTCTTCATGGTCCGCCCATACTCGTCGAACCAGTTGCTGGTGTAGTTGCTCGGCGAGAACTTGACCGGGTCGGAGGCAAGGATGCCGCCGATACCGTTGAGCAGCGTGTTGGCGTCGTTATTCTCGCCCGAGTCGGGGCCACCGTTGCCGACGAAGACGATGTAATTGTCCTGGCAGGCGTCGCTGGCTGGGCTGTTATAGCTGTCGCTGTCGGCTTTCTTCGCTCCCGGGTCGTATTCCTTGCTGGAAAAACCCGCGTAGGCACGCTTTCCGCCGTAGTAGAGATAGGCCTCGTGCATGGTCTTGGCGTACGGCGCGTTGTTGGCCTGAGGAATTCCTGGATTGATCCTTGCGACGAGGTTGGTCCGATTGCCTGCATCATCCATCGTGCGCACGTGGTAGCGTACGTAGGCCCCCTTGTCTGCGCCAGAGGGATTGGCGATCATCAGGCCGAGATTGATGTTGCCAAGCAGTTCGCTGACCTCCTGGCGGGTAACGCATCCGTCGGGAATGCGCGGTTTCACACCAGCGTTACATGCGGGAAAGTAGGGCGAATTGAGCGGATCGGCGATGTTGTTCAGAACCTGTCGCAGCATTTCCAGCTTGTCGGTCTTCTTGCCGTCCAGCCCGGTGATCGAGCCGTTGTTGCTCGCTGCGTTGTCGAGCACCAGCAGCACATTGGGGCGCGTCCCCGTAATGTCCGGGTTGGCAAGGAAGATGTCGATGTCCTCGGCGGAAACCTGGCATGTGCCTCCCAGTGCCAGGACGAGCAGCAGCTTGCTGAGTCGGTAGTTGGATTTCATTGGCTATCTCCGGTTTTGACTCGGTTGTGATCGTCAGGGACAGGGATTCGGAGCCGCGGGCAAGGTGATCTTGATGCCCTGGTGGGCCACCACTGCGGCGCCGGTCAGGCCATCGTCGACGGTGGCCGCGATGTCCCAGTAGGTGTCCTGGAACGCGCCGCCGCCCCCACCGCCTCCGGCGCCCTCGATCAGGATGTTCGGGTTGGGGTCGTTGCTGGTCGCAGTATTCACGTCGACCGCATAGAGGCAGACCGGCGCCGCGACCTGTACCGTGTAGTCCCCGACGACGACAGCCTGGGCTACGGGGTTGAGGAAGATCACGTCGCTGCTGATGACCTGTTCGATGGCCGCATTGGCTGCCGCGATCGCCTCATCGCGGTACTGCATGTTGCCCACCGCCTTGAGGTTGGTGCTGCTGAGCATGAACGCGCTGGTCACCACCAGGGTGATCAGCACCAGCAGGATGAGGCCGACGACAAGGGAGATGCCGCGCTGTCTTTGCCGGGGGATGGTGCGATTCATGGGTTCTCCCTGCGTCCGGACGGGTTGATCAGACGAACCGTCGTCGAAAAGACGTGGCGCTTAAATCGGTCGTTGGCGGCTGGAATCTGGGTCGCTCCCAGACGGTAGGACTTGACATCCGTGTAACCCGGTGTCGGCTCGAGGTTGCGTGCCAGGACATGAATCCTGGCGGCGACGATATTGGCGTGCAGGTCCAGGCTGTTGCCCGCCTCGTAGAGCGTCTTGCTGGTGACGTACTGGTCCGCGCTGCCATCGCCCGGATTGGTCGCACTCACCGGCTGCCCATTCCTGCCGACGTTGTCGATGCCGTATTCGACACGGAATGCCTCGATCCCCTCGATCAGCGGTTCCGGTTGTGAGTAGGCCCCGTTCACCAGGCGAATCCGCATCAGGGTGGGCAGGCCGTTGCTCGTGGCCACGTAATAGATGTTCGAGATGAGCTTGCGCCGTTCGGCAGTTCCGCCGCAGTTCTTGCCTCTGAGCGTGAACTTCGCCACATCCGATTCGATCACGTATTCGGCTTCCGGCGGCACAGCGGTGCGGCAGGCCGAGATCTGGATATGGGGGCCGGTATCCAGCCCACCGTCGCAACCGGGAGTGTTAAAGGCGCAGGTATTGGCGTGACGCACGATGAGGACATCACTGGCGGGCAGCACACCCGAAACGTTGCAGGCGGCGAGCGTGGCGCCGTCGGCATAACCCTGTGCCGGGATCGCGAGAAGGTTCCGCTTGTGTTCGTCGCTCCAACCTGCCACCGAACAGGGGTTCGGAATCGCGGTCGGCGCCGGCATGGACGGCGCCGGCGGCTGGGTGTATCCCAGCCTGCCCCAGAATCCTGCGTGGACAAGGTCGTTTTGCAACACCTGGATGGCGAAGCGGCCGTTCTCGATCTGACGGTTGGCCTTCGCCATCTCGTTGTTGGTGCGGGTGACGTTGAGATAAAGCGCCAACAACGCAGCCACGATCAGCATGCCGATGACGATTGAAATCATCAGTTCGATCAGGGACAGGCCTCGCTGCGACCGGAAGGTGGCGAATCTGATTTGAAGGTTCATGGCGTTCAGTCCAGATCGGCAATTCGAACGATGGTGGAGGCCACCCGCCGACAGCGATCAGCGGTGCATCCGGTATTTGCCGCGTTGTAGCTGTCACGCCCGCAATCCAGAGCCGGTGCAGGCGTAACAGGCGTCAGGCCCTGCCAGGCAACCGTGATTCGATAGGTGTCCCCGCCCAGATCCTCGACGCAGCCGCGCCCGCCCAGCATGGCCCCAACGTTGCCGCCCCCCGAAGTCTCCGCCGCCCCCTGCAAGGCCTGGCACCACTCGCCAGCGTCGATGTCGTGCTGGTCGTCGACGGCGTTCGGACAGTTCAGCCCCGCGCCCAGCGGGGCCTCGGCCGGCGCCAGTGCGGGGTAGAAAAGCGCGTTGGCGCGATTCGTGGTGATGCGGCTCGCCATATCATTCAGAAGGATCAGCGCCTGTGCTCGCTGGTAGGCCTCCATCTCGGAAGCCTGCAGCCTCGACTGCAGGCCGGCCAGACCCAACAGACCGATTGCGAGAATGACGATGGTGATGAGCAC
>CAYQAF010000174.1:0-5138 GCA_964415375.1 uncultured Alcaligenaceae bacterium | reverse complement strand
CCCGTGATCGACGCTGCCCGGCGGCTGGGCGAGGATCGCCTCGAAGCTCGGCCCCCCGCCTCGTCCCACGGTGCCGCCGCGCCCATGGAAGAGGCGCAACGCGATGCCGCGCTCGCGCGCGACCGCGGTGAGCCCGCGCTGCGCCCGGTACAGCCCCCAGTTCGACGCCAGGTAGCCGCCGTCCTTGTTGCTGTCGGAATAGCCGAGCATCACCTCCTGCCGCCCGCCGCGGCTCGTCACCCACGCGCGGTACAGGGGGATCGCCAGCGCCGCGTCGAGCGTGCGGCCGGCGCCGTCGAGGTCGTCGATCGTCTCGAACAGCGGCACGATGTCGAGCGCGAGCGCATTGCCGCGGGCGAGGCCGACCTCCTTCAGCAGCACGCCGACCTCGAGCAGGTCGGACACCGACTGGCACTTGGAGATCACGTAGTGCGGAATCGCTTCGCGCCCGAAGCGCCGATGGATGTCCGCGGCGGCCTCGAGGATCGCGAGTTCCGCGCGCGTACGCTCGCCGTAAGTGGCGAACGGGGAGCGCAGCAGCCGTGGCGTCGAGAGCTCGCGCAGCAGCAGGGCGACGCGGGCGTCCTCGCCGAGCGCGAGATAGTCGACCTCGACGCCGGCAATGCGCAGCAACTCGGCGATCGTTGCCTCGTGAACGTCGGCGTTCTGCCGCAGGTCCACCGCCGCCAGGTGGAAGCCGAACGCGCGCAACGCGAAGCGCAGCGTCGCGAGCCGGTCCCCGGCCAGCGTCGCCGCGCCGTGCGAGGCGAGCGAAGCGCCGATGGTCGCGAGGTCGGCGTCGAAGGCCTCGGGCGACGCGTAGGCCGGCAGCTCGGCGTGCGGCGGACGCGCGGCGACGTGGCCCGCGACCTCGCGCGCCGTCGCGGCAAGCCGCGCATAGACGCCCGACAGCGCCTGCCGGTAAGGCTCATCCTGGCGGTGCGGGTTGGCATCGCGCGCACCGTTGGCGAGTGCCTGCAGCGCCTCGGTCGGCCGCACGAGGCGGGTCGACATCGACAGCTCGGCGCCGAGTGCGTGCACCTCGTCGAGGTAGGCGCCGAACGCGAGCGCACCCTGCGCGCGCGTGGCGTGACCGAGCGTCTCGGCCGTCACGTAGGGATTGCCGTCGCGGTCGCCGCCGATCCAGCTGCCCATGCGGAAGAACGTCGGCACCTCGTCGCCCGCGAGGGGCCGATCGGGTTCGCCGACCGCGGCCGCCACCGCACGGTAGAGCCGCGGCACCTCGGCAAGGAAGGTCGCGCGGTAGAAGTCGAGGCCGTTCTCGATCTCGTCGATCACCCGCAGGCGCGACAGCCGCAGCATCGCGGTCTGCCAGAGCGCGAGCACGTGACGGCGGATCGCCGCCTCGAGCTCGTCGTGCTCTTCGCGGGTGAGCGCCATGCGGTCGCGCGCGTTCAACGACCTCGCGATCGCGCGCTCGGCGTCCTGGATGCGCTTGCGCTTGACCTCGGTCGGGTGCGCGGTGAGCACCGGGCTCACCGTCGCCCGCGCGAGCCAGTCACGCACGCCCTCGCGGCCGACGCCGATCTCCGCGAGCTGGACGAGCACGTGAGCGAGGCTGCCGCGCTGCGGCGGGGACCCCGACAGCGCGTGCGCGCGGCGGCGCCGGTTCTGGTGCACGTCCTCGGCGATGTTGGCGAGGTGCGAGAAGTAGCTGAACGCGCGCACGACGTGCAGCACGTCGACGACCGGCAGCGCCGCAAACATCGCGTCGAGCTCGTCGCGCGCGCCGCGGGCCTCGTCGGACGCCGCGCGGTGGAAGCGCACCGCCGCCTGGCGGATCGCCTCGACGCGACCGTAGCCGTCGTCGCCGGTCTGCGCCCGCAGCACGTCGCCCAGCACCCGCCCGAGGAAGCGGGTGTCCTCCTTGAGTGGCAAGTCCTTGTCGGTGTCGGCGGTCGTCACATGGGGCCTCGTCGGCATGCCGGAAACCGCACGTCGCGGTCGTTACAATGATGCACGATAACGAAAGGCGAAAACGATGCCCGAGACCCTTGCCGCTCGCGCGCGTGCACTCTCCAGCGCGAAGCTCGGCGATCTTTTGGTGCGCGACCCCGAACGCGCGACGCGACTTGCACTGCAATGGGGCGAGTGGCGCATCGACTTCAGCAAGGAGCGTGTCGACGCCGCGACTCTGGAGGCGCTGGTGGCCCACGCCGACGCGATCGGCGTACCGCGCTGGATCGACGCGCTGTTCGCCGGGGAGCGTGTGAACCTGTCCGAAGCTCGACCGGCGCTGCACTCGGCGCTGCGTCAGCGGGACGACACACCGGTGCGCGTCGACGGGCAAGACGTGATCCCATCGATTCGTGAAGCGCAGCGGCGCATCAGGGCGACGGCCGACGCGATCCGCAAGGGACGCCGTCGCGGCGCAACCGGCAAGCCGATTACCGACGTCGTCAGCATCGGCATCGGCGGCTCCGACCTCGGGCCGCGCATGGTCTGCGACGCCCTCGCCGGCACCGACGCGCCCCCCGTGCGCGTGTCGTTCGTGTCCAACGTCGACCCGGAGGCGATCGCGCGGGCGCTTGCGCCGCTCGATCCGGCGTCGACCGCATTCGTCGTCATCTCGAAGACGTTCACGACGCAGGAGACGCTCGCCAACGCGACCGCAGCGCGCGACTGGCTCGCGCGTTCGCTCCCGGGTGCCGGACTCGGCGCGCACTTCATCGGCGTCTCCGCGAACGTCGCGCAGGCCGGGGCATTCGGCATCGCCGCCGACGACGTGCTGCCGATGTGGGACTGGGTCGGCGGCCGCTATTCGCTGTGGTCGGCGGTGGGTCTGCCGATCGCGCTCCGCTGCGGACCCGATGCCTTCGATGCGCTGCTCGCGGGTGCTGCCGCGATGGACGCGCACGTGCGCACCGCGCCGCTCGCGCAGAACGCCGCCGCCCTGCTCGCGCTGGTCGGCTGGTGGAACACGCGCTGGCTCGGCCACACGCAGCGGCTCGTGATTCCCTACTCGCACGCGCTCCGCGAGTTGGCCGCCTACCTGCAGCAGCTCGTCCTCGAGAGCAACGGCAAGAGTGTGGGCCGCGACGGTGCGCCACTGCCGGCCGGCACCACGCCGTCGCTGTGGGGGGAACCGGGCACCGACGCGCAGCACTCGTTCTTCCAGTTGCTGCACCAGGGCACGCATTCCTCCCCTGTCGAGTTCGTCGTGCCCGTGCGCGCGCGCCACCCGATCGGCGACCAGCAGCGCCTGCTGGTCGCCAACGCGCTCGCGCAGGCGCAGGCCCTCTGCGCCGGCCGCACGGCGGAAACGGTGCGGCGCGAGCTCGCGGGCACCGGACTCGATGGTGCCGCGCTCGACGCGGCAGTGGCGGCGCGGGTGTGCCCCGGCAACCGCCCGTCGACGACGATCCTGCTGCCCGAGGTCGACCCGCGCAATCTCGGCGCGCTGATCGCCCTCTACGAGCACCGCACGTACGTCGAGGGCTTGCTCTACGGCATCAACTCGTTCGACCAGTGGGGCGTCGAGCTCGGCAAGACGCTCGCGAAGCCGATTGCGCGCGCCTTGATCGAGGGAACGGCGCTTCCCGCCGACGCGGACGCGTCGACGCGCGCGCTGGTCGCGCACGCGCAGGCGCTCTTCGCGCGAGGCTAACCCGGCCCGCGCGCCGCGCGCAGCGCCTCGGCGAGCCGCCACACGGCGGTCGCATAGAGGCGGCTGCGGTTGTAGCGCGTGATCACGTAGAAGTTGTGGAACGCGAGCCAGTGGCTTGCGTCGCTCACGCCTTCCTCGAGCATCAGCACGCCGATCGGCTCGGGCGCGAGGTCGGCGGGCAGCGATTCGGCAGTGACGCCGTCCTCCGCCCAGGCCGCGACCGAGCGTCGCTCGGACAGCCCGCCGTCGAGGCGCCGCAGCACGCCGTCGCGCTTCTCGGGATCGAACTTCACGGGCAGGATCACCGGCTGGCCGCGCTGCCAATCGTGGCGGGCGAGGTAGTTCGCAACGCTGCCGACGGCGTCGTCGGGACTCGCGAACAGGTCGGCCCGGCCGCTGTCGTCGAAGTCGAGCGCGTAGCGCCGGTAGCTCCCGGGCATGAACTGCGGCAGGCCCATCGCTCCGGCGAACGAGCCCTTGGGCACCAGCGGCGAAAAGCCCTGCTCGCGCGCGAGCAGCAGGAACTCGCGGAGCTCGCCGCGGAAGAACGTCGCGCGGCGCGGATAGTCGAAGGCGAGCGTCGCGAGCGCGTCGATCACCCGGTGGCTCCCGGTGTAGCGGCCGTACCAGGTCTCGACGCCGATGATCGCCACGATCACCTCGGCCGGCACGCCGGTGCGCTCCTCGGCGCGCGCAAGCGTCGCCTGATGGGCGTTCCAGAACGCGACGCCGGCCTCGATGCGCGCGGGCGCGAGGAACCGCGGCGAGTATTCGAACCACTTCGGCGGCTCGACGATCGGCCGGCTCATCAGCTCGACCACCTTCGGCTGGAACTTCGCCGCGGCGAGCCACCGCTCGAGCTCACGCGCCGCGAAGCCGTGCTCGGTGGACATCTCGGTGATGAACGCGCGCACGTCGTCGCGCGACAGCCACGACTCGCGCGGCGGCTCCGCGCGGCGCGCCGGAGCCGCACCCTGCGCGCACGACGCCGACGCGGCGATAAGCGCGAGCACGAAAGCGACGGTGCGGAGATGAAGGTGGGCCAAGGCGTGCATCGCAGGAGAGACGCGTGGCGATGTTATCATCGCGACGCGCCTCCACTGCGCGAACGTTGATGCTCTACCCGCTGCTTCGTCCACTGCTGTTCTCGCTCGATCCGGAGACCGCGCACGACCTCGCCTTCGGCAGCCTCGACGTGGCGGCACGGTGCCACGTCGCGAAGCTCGCGCTGCCGCACGTCCCCGACGATCCCGTCGAGGTGATGGGCCTCACCTTCGCGAACCGCGTCGGCCTGGCCGCGGGGCTCGACAAGAACGCCGAGCACATCGACGGTCTCGCCGCGTTCGGCTTCGGCCACATCGAATGCGGGACCGTGACGCCCCGTCCGCAGCCGGGCAATCCGAAGCCGCGCCTGTTCCGCATCGTCGAGGCCGAGGCGCTGGTCAACCGGATGGGCTTCAACAACGACGGCCTCGCCGCGTTCCTGGCCAACGCGGCCCGCGCGCGGTAC
>CAYQAF010000173.1:0-5144 GCA_964415375.1 uncultured Alcaligenaceae bacterium | reverse complement strand
TCTGGAAGCGGCCCTCGCGCAGGAAGCGCAGCGCGACGACGATCTCGAAGGGCAGGGTCAAGGACGCCTTCCCTCGTGCGCGCGCACCCTCGTGCCCGGCGGCACGTTAGACATCACGACGACGCCCGACGGCTCGAGGCCCTCGCGGATCTCGGCCTCGGTCGCGCTCCTCGCGCCGAGCTTCACGTCCTGGCGCACGGCGTGGCCGTCGCGCAGCACGAGCACCCATGGCGTGTTGGAGGTGGCGTCACGCACCGCGCCGGTCGGCACGACCAGCGCCTGCTCGCGGTTCGCGACGGCGATGTCGATCGACACCGTCATGTCCGAGCGCAGGAACGCCGGGGGCTTCGCCACCGCGAACTTGGCTTCCACCGTGCCGCGCTGCGCGTCGATCCCGGGCGCGAGGTACTCGAGCACCGCTTCGAAGCGGTGGCCCGGAAACGCGTCGGCCGCGGCGAGCGCCTGCTGACCGATGGTGAGCACGCCGAGGTTCTTCTCGTCGATCAGCGCGGTGAGGCGGGTGGCGCCGTCGAGCGCGATCGTCATCAGTCGCTTCGCGGGCTGCACGATGTCGCCGGGCTCGACCGAGCGATCGAGGACGACGCCGTTCGCCGGCGCGAGGATGCGGGTCTGGTCGAGCTTTGCCTCCGCGGCGGCGCGTGCCGCGCGCGCCTGCGCGAGCTGATCGTCGAGGAGCTGCCGTTCGGCGCCCTCCGGCCGGTTCGCGGCCGCGGTAGCCCGGGCCGTCGCGACCTGGCTCCGCGCGATCTCGACCGTGCGCCGGGCTTCGTCGACGCGCGCTTCGGCGACGAACCGCCGGCCCACCAGGTCCTCCTGGCGGGCCAGATCGCGCTCGGCGACGCGCAGGTTGGCCTCGGCTTGCGTGACGAGCTCTCGTGCGTTCGGCGCGGCGACGTTTTGCCACTGCGTGATCCGGGTCTGCGCCGCGCGTTCCGTCGCCCGCGCCTGCGCGAGCGCTGCCTCGAGCTCGGAGCGCTCGAGCTCGATCAGGAGCGCGTTGGCGGCGACCTTGGCGCCGTCGTCGACCGCGACGCGCTGCACGCGGCCCGTGATCGTGGCACCGACGTCCACCTTGGCGGGCGCAAGCACGCGACCCGAGACGACGACCGTCTGCGCGAGCCGACCGCTGCGAACCGGAGCGATGTCGACCAGCGGGATGTTGCGTGCGTAGAGGAACCAGCCGATCGCCGCGACGAGCGCCAGCACGACGGCGACCGCGAGGGCGAGGCGAGGAGTGCGGGACAAGGCCATGGCGGCGTTGCCGGCGGGCAAGCCGGCGCGGTGGCGATTATCCCAGATCGGGGCAGGCGATCCGTGATGTGGATCACCCGCATCGTGACCGGCCCCGGCCGCGCCCTTCACTCGCGTGCGCGCGTGTCGAGGAGAATCGTCACGGGGCCGTCGTTGACGAGCTCGACCTCCATCATCGCGCCGAACACCCCGGTAGGTACGGGCCTGCCCAGCAGTTGCGCGAGTTCGGCGACGAACGCGTCGAACGCCGGCCGGGCGATCTCGGGCCGTGCGGCGGCCGAGTACGACGGCCGATTGCCCTTGCGGGTGGAGGCAAACAGCGTGAACTGCGACACCGCGAGGACGTCGCCGCCGGCCTCCTTCACCGAGCGGTTCATCACCCCGGCGTCGTCGTCGAAGAGGCGCATCTGGACGATCTTGCGAGAGAGCCAGGCGCGGTCCTCGGCGGTGTCGCCGTCGGTCACGCCGGCGAGCACGACGAGTCCCGGCCCGATTGCGCCGGCGATGCGCCCCTCGACCGTCACGCGGGCATGGCGGACTCGCTGGATGACTGCACGCATGGCGGCATGCTAACGCACGACATGGCGCTCGACGCTGGTCACGCGGCCATCCTCGAAGCGGATCGTGGTCACCGTCTGCGGGTCGCCGGGTGCGGGGAGGTAGGTCCAGCGGGCGTGGCGACCGTGCTTCGCGGACGCGGCGTCGGGTGCGCCGAGCTTCGCGAGCACCACGCCTTCGCTCATGCCGGCCTTCACGTAGCGGCGCTCGGCGGGATCCCCCGGTGCCTTCGCCTTGTTCGTGCGAGGCGGCGCACGCGCGGCACGTTCGTGCCGCGGCGTGGCCGGCGGCGTCGCGGTCGCGGGCACGTGCATCTCGACCACCGACACGTTGGCGGGATCGGCGGCGAAGTCGCGGACCTCCCGCCCAGCCGGGCATGGCGTGCCCTGGTACACCGGTACCCCGCGCTCGCCCGTGCACTTGAACACCCCGGGGCTGCGGTGCGAAACGTCGGCGTGCACCGGTGGCGCGAGCGCGACCACCAGGAGCAGGAGCGCGAGGCGAACGAGCACCTCGACGACGAGTACGAGGAAACCGCGCATCGGAGGGCCTCCATGGTCGAGGGGTACGATAGAGCTTTCCCCTTCGTACCCGCACTCGTCCGTTCGATGGAACCCCGACAACATCCCGCCGCGCGCGTTGCCGACATCGCGCCGTTCCACGTGATGGAGGTGCAGACCGCCGCGCGCGCGCTCGAGGCTGCCGGCCGCAACGTGGTGCACATGGAGATCGGCGAGCCCGACTTCCCGACTCCCGGGCCGGTGCTGGACGCCGCGCGTGCGGCGCTCGCCGACGGCCACATCCGCTATACGTCGGCGCTCGGCCTGCCCGAGCTGCGCCGCGCGATTGCGCGCCACTACGGCGACGCGTTCGGCATCGACGTCTCCCCGGAGCGGATCGTCGTCACCGCGGGCTCGTCCGCGGCGTTGCTGCTGGTGATGGCGCTGCTCCTGAATCGGGACGAGCAGGTGCTGCTCACCGACCCCGGCTATCCGTGCAACCGGCACTTCGTGCGCGTGCTCGAAGGGGCGCCGCTCGGCGTGCCCGTCGGCCCCGCGGAGAACTACCAGCTCTCGGCGGAGTCGATCGCGCGCCACTGGACGGGACGCACGCGCGCAGCACTGATCGCTTCGCCGTCGAATCCCACCGGCACGATGGTCGCTCACGACGAGATGGCGCGCATCGCCCGCAAGGTCGACGATCTCGGTGGACGCCTGGTCGTCGACGAGATCTACCTCGGCCTGTCCTACGAGGGCGCGCCGCGCTCGGCACTCGCGCTGTCCGACGACCTCTTCGTCGTCTCGAGCTTCTCCAAGTACTTCAACATGACCGGTTGGCGGCTCGGCTGGATCGTCGCGCCCGAGCGGCACGTGCGCGACCTCGAGAAGCTCGCGCAGAATCTCTACATTTCGCCGGCGACGGTGTCGCAGCACGCCGCGCTCGCCTGCTTCCGCGCCGACACGCTGGAAATCCTCGAGGAGCGCCGGCAGGCGTTTCGCGCGCGCCGCGACTTCCTCGTGCCCGCGCTGCGCAAGCTGGGCTTCGGCATTCCGGTCATGCCCGGCGGAGGCTTCTTCGTCTATGCCGACTGCTCGCGCTTCTCCAGGGATAGCCTGGCGTTCGGCCGCGACGTGCTGGAGGCGACGGGCGTGGCCATCACTCCGGGTGTCGACTTCGGCACGCACCGCGCGCACGAGCACGTGCGCTTCGCCTACACGGTGGCGATGGAGAAGCTCGAGGACGGCGTGGCCCGTCTCGGGCACTACCTGCCGTCGCTGCCACGATTGCCGTGACGGGAAGTGCGCTGCGTGCCGTGATGGCGGCGCTGGCGGTCCTGCCGCTCCTCGCGGCTTGCGGCTATCCGGAGTTCCTCTGGCAGGGCGCGGTCGGGCAGGTGGAGCTGATCGCCGGTGCGCGACCCATCGACGACGTGCTCGCGACGACCGACGATCCGAAGCTCGCCCTGCGCCTCGCGCGGGCGCGCGAGATCCGCGCCTTCGCGAGTCGCGAGCTCGCGTTGCCGGACAACCGGAGCTATCGCCGCTACACGGACGTCGGCCGGCCGTTCGTCGTCTGGAACGTGTTCGCCGCGCCGCCGCTGTCGCTCGAGCCGCGGCAGTGGTGCTTCCCCGTGGCCGGCTGCGTCAACTACCGCGGCTACTTCCGCGAGGCGGACGCGCAGGCCGAAGCCGCGCGCCTCGCGGCGCAGGGCGACGACGTCCACATCGGCGGCGTACCGGCGTACTCGACGCTCGGCTGGTTCGACGATCCGCTGCTCTCCACGTTCATCCGCTATCCGGACACCGCGCTCGCGCGGCTCGTGTTCCACGAGCTTGCGCACCAGGTCGTGTACGTCAAGGACGACACGTCGTTCAACGAGGCATTCGCCACCGCGGTCGAGGAGGAGGGCCTCGCGCGCTGGCTGGCGGCGCAGTCCGGGACGCCGGGCCACGCAGCGCTGGTCGCCGAGGCCGCGCGCGGCAATCGGCTGCGCGAGGGATTCCGGCAGTGGATGCGCGAGGCCCGCGCGGAACTCGAGGCGCTCTACGCGAGCGGCGCGAGCGATGCCGAGCAGCGTGCGCGCAAGACCGCGGTGTTCGAGCGCATGCGCGCCGCCTACGACGCTGCGAAGGCGGGGGAGCGCGGGCTCGCGGGTTACGACCGCTGGTTCGCCGGCCACGACGGCGGCGGGCCGAACAACGCGAGCATCGCCGCGGTCGCGCTCTACGACGACAAGGTGCCCGAGTTCCGTGCACTGCTCGCGGACGTCGGCGGCGACCTGCCGGCGTTCTACGCGCGCGTGCGCGAGCTTGCCGCGAAGCCGAAGGCAGAGCGCGATGCGGCCCTCGCGGTGCTTGGCCGCGAGGCTGCGACCGCTGCGTCGGCGTCTGGACGTTGAACCGACGCGCATATCGGAGATCTGGGTCGCGCCGCAGCGCGTGTACGCGGACCCGAAGGGGTCATGGCCGCGGGCCGAAGCCGAGGAGGGCGGTCCTTCGCGCGATATACGCCGATGCGGCGACAAGGATGGACAGGAGTACGAGCGCCCAGAAGGAAAGCGTCGGAATCCCGGCGAGCGCGGCGTCTGCGTCGAGATCGAGCCCGACCACCGTGCGTATGAACTCGATGCCGAGCTGGCCGTACTCGTAGTCGCCCCAGCACTTGACGGCACCGCCGCTGGTGAGCGCACAGGTGTGCGCGTATCCCGCGGAAATTGCGGCGACCCCGCTCGCCAATCCCACCACGTCGACCGGCGCCAGCCGAATCGTCCTGACGGTGCCGTCGCCCAGCCGTCCGTCGTCGTTCCGGCCCCA
>CAYQAF010000172.1:0-5144 GCA_964415375.1 uncultured Alcaligenaceae bacterium | reverse complement strand
TCGACGGGAATCTCTACGCGCTGGAGAGCGTGAGCCTGCGGTCGGGAGCCGTCGTCCGCGGGGACGTCTTCGCAGCGGCAATCGCGGTCGACAATGGCGCACGCCTGACCGGTCGCATCGATATGGACAATGCTCCCACGGTCCCGACGATCAAGGTCCCGGCCTCCGGTTCGACGGAATCTGCCACCCACGACCTGTCCGCACCGGAGGCCGACGCGCTGCTGACCGGTTCATGACGGCGGGACCTGCGCTTCCGGGCGCCTGACCTTGCGCCGGCGAGCGGCGACCAGCAAAGCCGTCCGGCTGCCAGCCGAAGAAATCTCCTGGCCCGGCGAAGTCCGCGGGGACCGCTGCGCCCCGTCAGGGTTGCATTCTCGGGCCCGATCTTTCATACAGTGACCTGGGACGACCGACCGGAGTCACCGGGAAATGGGCCAAGCAGGAATTTCTGCCGGAGCCGTACCGGATCGCGGCAACCTGACACGGGCCGGGCGATATCGGCAGGTTCGCGAGGCCTCCCACCTCATCGTCGCGCCATTGTCCGCCGAGGACTGCGTCGTGCAGAGCATGCCCGACGCCAGCCCGGCGAAGTGGCACCTGGCCCATACCAGCTGGTTCTTCGAGCAGTTCCTGCTGCGGGCTCACCAGCCAGGCTACCGCGTCTACGACGTTCGCTTCGAGTACCTGTTCAACTCCTACTACGACAACGTCGGGCCTCGCCACGCGCGTCCCGAGCGTGGCCTTCTGACTCGGCCCGATCTCGCCGAAGTGATGCGCTACCGGGCACACGTGGACGAACATGTGCAGTGCCTGCTCGATGACGTGTCGGCCCCGACCACGATCCTCGACCTCGGCCTCAACCATGAGCAGCAGCACCAGGAACTGATGCTCACCGACATCAAGCATGTCCTGTCGCGCAATCCACTCGAACCTGCGTACCGGCGCGATTGCCCGGACGGTCGCCGCGGCTCCAGCCTGGTCCCGCCACTCGAGTGGATGTCGGTTGACGGCGGACTGCGCGAGATCGGCGCCCTCGCGGAGAACGGGTTCTGCTTCGACAACGAGACGCCCCGGCACCACGTCTGGCTCGATGCCTTCGAACTCGCGAACCGGCCCGTCACCAACGATGAGTACCGGCAATTCATACGCGATGGCGGCTACGATGAGCCTCGGATCTGGCTGTCCGACGGCTGGGCGACCGCACAAGGCGAGGGCTGGCGGCGGCCACTGTACTGGTCGGAGGGACTCGACACGGAGTTCACGCTCCGCGGCCGCTGCGAACTGGACCCCGCCGCGCCGGTCTGCCACGTCAGCTATTACGAGGCCGACGCATTCGCTCGATGGGCTCGCTCGCGCCTGCCGACCGAAGCCGAATGGGAGCTGGCGGCGCAGGATCGACCCGCTTCGGGCCATTTCGCGGATGCGGACGCACTGCATCCGCAGCCGAACCTCGAAGGCGACAGCGATGCTCCGGCGCAGCTGTTCGGCGACGTCTGGGAGTGGACCGCGTCGCCCTATTCCGCCTATCCGGGCTTCCGTCCAGCAGCCGGTGCGCTGGGTGAATACAACGGAAAATTCATGTGCAACCAGCTGGTGCTGCGAGGCGGCTCGTGCGCGACGCCAGCCGGCCACGTGCGCGCGAGCTACCGTAATTTCTTCCACCCGCACGCACGCTGGCAGTTCTCGGGACTGCGGCTCGCCAGGGATGCAGGTCCATGAAGCAGGACAGCGTCGCCGTCAAGCGACGGGACGACGGCGACTACGATCGAGCGCGTCTCGACAGGGTCCTCGCGGGCCTGCGCGAATCGCCGCGACGGATCGAGTCGATCTGGTTCTACGATCAGCGTGGCTCCGCATTGTTCGAGCGCATCTGTGCGTTGCCGGAGTACTACCTGACGCGGACCGAGCTCGGCATCATGCGCGCACACGCAACGGAGATGGCTGACGCACTGGGACCTCGCGTCGCGTTGATTGAACCCGGCAGCGGCGCGAGCCTCAAGACGCGCCTGTTGCTGGAGGCCCTCGATGCCCCGCAGGCATACCTCCCGGTCGACATCTCGCGCGAGCACATGCTCGGTGCGGCCAGGCGCCTGAAGCAGGATTATCCCTCGCTGCACATACAGCCGCTGTGCGCGGACTTCACGCAGGCCGTCATGATTCCGACGGCGGCGGTGCGCGGCGCGCGGCGCCGGGCTGTCTACTTCCCTGGGTCGACCCTCGGCAACTTCGACCGCAGTGAATCGATCAGGCTGCTCGGGCAAATGCTCGAACTGGCCGGCCGGGACGGCGCGATCCTGCTGGGCATCGATCGCGTCAAGAACGCGGCACTGCTGGAGCGTGCCTACGATGACGCAGCGGGCGTCACGGCCGAGTTCAACCTCAATGCGCTGCGCCACCTCAACCGGCAACTCGGAGCCGACTTCGATCTCGCCTCGTTCGCACATCGCGCGCCCTGGGTGCCCGCGCACAGCCGCATCGAGATGCACCTCGTCGCGAACCGGGACCTTGCTTTCACGGTCGGCGGCCAGCGATTCGCGATGACACGCGGCGAACACCTGCTCACGGAATACTCGCACAAGTACACGCTGGCCGACGCGGCCGACATCGCACGCAGCGCCGGCCTTGCGTTGCGCTGCTGCTGGTCCGATCCGCACGACTGGTTCAGCGTGCTGCTGCTCGAGCCGGCCTGACCCCCGCACAGGCCATGTTCCGGCTCGACGACGTCTCGAAGTCCTACGCCGGGCTGGTCGCCATCGAGCATCTCTCGCTGACGATCGCAGCGGGCCGCACCACCGTGCTGATCGGCCCCTCAGGCTGCGGCAAGTCGACGCTGTTGCGCATGCTGCTCGGGCTGGTGTCGCCCGATTCCGGCACCGTCAGCGTCGACGGCGCGATCCTCGATGCCGCCAACGTCGCGAGCGTGCGGCTCCGGGCTGGCTACGTCATCCAGCAGGGTGGCCTGTTTCCGCACCTGACGGCGCGACAGAACGTCTGCCTGATGCCGAACCATCTGCGCTGGCCACCCGAGCGCACGGCGGCACGCCTTGCGGAGCTCGCCGCGCTGACGCATTTTTCCGCCGATCGACTCGACCGCTATCCCGGCGAGCTGTCCGGCGGCCAGAACCAGCGCGTCGGCCTGATGCGGGCGCTGATGCTCGACCCGGAAGTGCTGCTGCTCGACGAGCCGCTCGGCGCGCTCGACCCGATGATCCGTTTCGAGTTGCAGGAGGAGCTTCGCGCGCTGTTCGCGCAACTCAAGCGAACGGTCGTGCTGGTCACGCACGACCTCGCGGAAGCCGCGTATCTGGGGGACACGATCGTGCTGATGCGCCGTGGAAGGCTGGTCCAGCAGGGCCACCTCGCGCAGATGCTCGAGGCGCCGGCCGACGAGTTCGTCACCCGCTTCGTCCGCGCCCAGCGCAGCCATCTCGGCTCCGCAGGCGCATCATGATGCGGGCCGCAGGGCTGCTGCTGTCGATCCTGGCCGCCCTGGCGGCCTGCGAGCGGCGCGATACGGCCGTAATCATCGGCAGCAAGAGCTTCACGGAGAGCGTGATCCTCGGCGAGGTGCTGCGCGGACTGGCTCAGGATGCCGGCGTGCCGGCACGCCATCAGCAGGCGCTCGGCGGCACCCGCCTGCTGTTCAATGCGCTGGCGAGCGGGGAAATCGACGCCTACGTCGAGTACACCGGCACGCTTGGCAGCGAGATCTTCGCGCAGCAGCGACCGCAGAGCCAGCGCGACCTCGAGGACCTGCTGGCGGCCCGGGGCATCGTGCTGGCTGGGCCGGTTGGGTTCCAGAACAACTACGCCCTCGGCATGCGCGCCCTCGATGCGAACCGCCTCGGAATCGGCAGGATCTCCGATCTCGCCCGGCACCCGGACCTGCGGCTGCGCTTCGGCAACGAGTTCATGGATCGCGCGGATGGCTGGCCCGGCCTGCAGGCGGCCTACCGGCTGCCCCAGCGCGACGTGCTCGGCGTCGAACACGACCTGGCCTATCGTTCCCTTGCGGCGGGCGACGCGGACCTCACCGACCTGTACACGACGGATGCCGAGATCGCCTACTACGGGCTGCGTGCGCTCGAGGACGATCGCGGCTTCTTCCCGCGCTACGAGGCGGTGCTGCTGTATCGGGCCGACCTCGCGCAACGCAATCCGGGCGCCGTGGCCGCGCTGCGGCGGATCGTCGGCGTCGTCGACGAATCGGAGATGGCTCGTCTCAATGCCGCCGTGAAGATCGACGGCCGCAGCGAATCGGCCGTGGCCGCGACGTTCCTGGCTGAAGCCATGGGTCTGCGGACGACGCTGCGGACCGAGGGCCGGATCGAACGCCTGTTCCGTCACACCCGGGAGCACCTGTTGCTGGTCACACTGTCACTGAGCGTCGCGATCGTCGTGGCCGTGCCGCTCGGCATCCTCGCCGTGCGCCAGCCGCGTGCAGGCCAGTACCTGCTCGGACTGGTCGGCATCGGCCAGACCATTCCCGCGCTGGCGCTGCTGGTGTTCATGGTGCCATTGGTCGGTATCGGCGCGGGGCCCGCGCTGGTGGCGCTGTTCATCTACAGCCTGTTGCCGATCGTGCGCAATACGCATGCAGGGCTCACTGGAATTCCGCCGGCCCTGCTGGAGTCGGCCGACGCGCTCGGCCTGCCGCGTGGTGCGCGGCTGCGGCGCGTCGAACTGCCGCTCGCAGCGCCGACGATCCTGGCCGGGATCAAGACAGCCGCGGTCATCAACGTCGGCGGCGCCACGCTGGGGGCGCTGGTGGGTGCCGGCGGCTACGGGCAGCCGATCCTGACGGGCATCCGCCTCGACGACACCGCGCTGATCCTGGAGGGTGCGGTGCCCGCTGCGCTACTGGCGATCGGCGTGCAATGGCTGTTCGAGCGAGCCGAGGGATATCTCTTGCCGGCCGGCTTGAGGGCAACGAGGAACCAGGTTCCCGCGCACCATCTCTGAGCACCTGGCCGTCATGGCCGGGCGGCCGGACTGCTCGAGGGCAGCCGCCGTTGTAAGCGCTGCGTCAGCGCAGCTGGCTGTCCTTGCTGCCGCGCCGGTTGTAGCCACTGACCGCCTGGTCGTGCCCGTCCGCCTCGGACTGGCAGGCGATGCACAGGCGCACGCCCGGCACGGCCTGCCGA
>CAYQAF010000171.1:0-5149 GCA_964415375.1 uncultured Alcaligenaceae bacterium | reverse complement strand
GCGCCTCGAGCAGCGCTTTCGGGCGCAGGAAGCTGCCGACGTGGTCGGCGCGGAACGGCGGCTTGGAACGGACGGGGACGGCGTCTTGCGGCATGGCAGGATCCTCGGCGGTTTGTGCGGCACCGCATTGCGCGGCGCTCGTTCGATTTGGGCGTGCAGACTGATTCTAATCCCGGCGCCGGGCGTGGGGTCGGCCGGGGACGGGCGTGGCCGCGACCGCGATGAAGGCGCCTGGCGATGCTGAAGCACGGCGGCCGCGGCATGACGATGCTCCTCGGCGCGCTGATCGCGATCGCGCCGCTGTCGATGGACATCTACCTGCCGTCGATGCCGTCGATGACGCTCGCGCTCGGCGCCACCGCGGACCAGGTGCAGCTCACGATCTCCGTGTACATGTTCGGCTGGGGCGTGGCACAGCTCTTCGCCGGGCCGATCTCGGACCGCTTCGGGCGTCGACCGGCGTTCCTGTGGGCGCTCGTCGTGTACTCGCTGGCGTCGGTGGCGTGCTCGCTCGCGCAGGACATCGGCACGCTGATCGCCGCGCGGTTCGTGCAGGCACTGTCGATGGCAACCGTCGCCGTCGTGCCGCGTGCGGTGGTGCGCGACCTGCATTCGGGCGAGCGGGCGGCACACATGCTCTCGACGATGATGCTGGTGCTCGGCATCGCGCCGGTGGTCGCGCCGATCCTGGGAGCGGAGCTTCACGTCCGCTTCGGCTGGCGCTCGAACTTCGCCTTCGTCACGGTCTACGGCGTGCTGCTGTGGCTCGCGGTGCGCTTCGGGCTGCCGGAGACGCTGCGCGCGCCCGACCCGACGGCGCTCGACCCGCGGATCATGCTCGGCAACTGGCGGCGCGTGCTCGGGTCGCAGCGCTACGTCGGCTTCGTGCTGACGATTGCCGGCGCATGGTCGGGCCTGTTCGCATTTCTCGCCGGCAGCGCGTTCGTGTTCGTCGACGCGATGGGCGAGAGCGAGAGGGCGTTCAGCGTGTACCTGGCGCTCGTGAGCCTCGGCGTGTTCGCCGGAACCGCGTTCGCGCGCCGCGCGCTGCCGCGCATCGGCCTCGAACGCCTGATCGCGGCGAGCACGGGCGTGATGCTCGCCGCCGGTGCGACGATGGCGGCGCTCGCGTGGCTCGACGTCCGCGGGCCGCTGGCGGTCGCCGTGCCGATGTTCGTGTTCATGGCTGCGTACATGGGCACGGTGCCGCATTCGACCGCGGGCGCGCTCACGCCCTACCCGGAGATCGCGGGCAGCGCCGCGTCGCTGATGTCGTTCGTCCAGTTCGTGATCGCGGCGAGCGTCGCGCTCGCTGTCGGCTTCGCCTTCGACGGCACGGCGCGGCCGATGGCGAGCGCGATCGCCGCCGCGGGCGCGCTGTCGTTTGCCGCGTTCAGGCTGCTGGTGCGTCGAGACGTGCGCGCCGGACCGGCTACACCTTGCCGATGATCGACGGCAGCTTCTTCAAGTCGATCGAGCGCGCGCGCTCCTCGATCTGTGGTGCGTAGGTGGCCATCATCGTCCTGCCCTGCGAGAGCAGCGGCTGGAACGCGGCCTTGAGCTTCTCGGCGTCGAGCTTGCGGCCGCCGCCGTAGTACTGCTTCGCGACCTGGCCGACCGCCCAGGTGGTCGCGAACGCCATGCCGGAGCTTACTGCCTGGCGGCCGATCGAGCGGCCCATGCCGCCCAACACGCCGCCGAGCACGCCACCCAGGATGCGACGTCCGATCTGCTCGAGGTATTGTCCCGTGAGGCCGACACCGAGCGTCGCCGCGAACTCCTTGATATGCCCTTGGTCGAGCTCGTAGCCATAGGCCTTGCCGATGTTGTAGACCAGGCGCGCCTGCAGCGGCAGGATCGCCATCGTCGCGATCGACTCCGGCAGCAGCTCGAGCGCCGCGTTGGTGATCGACGCATCGAGGATGCGCTTGTCGAGCGCGGCGGCGTCGGCAGTGACGGGCGCGGCAGGCGCCGTGGTGGCGCCCGTGGCGGCCGCGATGCCGGGCGCCGCGGCGACTGCGTCGGCCTCCTGCACGATCTCCTTGGCCCTCGCCGCGGGCAGGCCGAGTGCGGCGGCGAGCTGCTCGAGGAATTTGCCTTCTGCGGGCGTGTGCACGCCGTCGGCGTCGGCGACCCCGACGGCCATTTCGTAGGCGAAGAGCGCGAGCTCGCGGTTGCCAACGAGCGGCTTCACGACGTCGCCGAGCGGCGGCTTGCCGACCAGCACCTCCTGGTAGATCGCGGACAGGTCGATGCCCTCGGCGGGCAGGCGCGCGGCCATGTCCTTCACGCGGGCGCGCTCGCTGTCGTCCTTCATGCCGTCGGCGAACGCGGTCATCAGCGCGACGTGGAGCAGGGCGCGGGTTTCGGCGGGGGTCATGGCGGTTTCCTTTCCGGGTGCGGGGAGAGCAGGCGCGATCGTAAACGAATGCGGCGGAAGTTGCGGTTTGTTGAGACCGGCCCCGACGCGGCGGGTTCGACTTGCGTCCGTGCGCGACTTGCGGCGTCGCCGTATCGCGGGCATCATTACCGATATTCGGCAGAGAGTGTAGGAAGGTTCACTTCCCGGGAGGACGCCATGCAGCGCGATCGCCGCGACATTCCGGTCACGGGTGCCGACGCGACCGCCGTCGATCGCTTCGAGACGGCGCTGCGGCAGTTCCAGAGCTACACCGGCGACCCGGTCGGCGCGATCGACGAGGCGCTGCGCGAGGCGCCGGCGTTTGTCGCGGGACATCTCCTCCGGGCGCTTGTGCTCTACACGCTCGCCGAGCGGCGCTTTGTTCCCGAGGCCGCCGCATCGCTCGCGAACGCCGAGCGGCACGCCGCGTCGATGACCGATCGCGAGCGGGGACTCGCGCGGGCGGCCGAGCTGCTGATCGACGGCGACTGGCACGCCGCCTGCCGCGCGTTCGACGCGGTGCTCGCGGCGTGGCCGCGCGACGCGCTCGCGCTGCAGGCGGCGCACCTGATGGACTTCGCGCGCGGCGATGCGCAGAACCTGCGCAATCGCGTCTCGCGCGTGCTGCCGCACTGGTCGGCGTCGGTGCCCGGCTACTCGTATGTCCTCGGCATGCACGCGTTCGGGCTCGAGGAGATGAACCAGTACCCGGAGGCCGAGGACGCGGCAATGCGCGCGCTGGCGATCGAGCGGCGCGACGGCTGGGCCGTGCACGCGGCCACGCATGTGATGGAGATGCAGGGCCGCATCGACGAGGGCATCGCGCTCCTCGAGTCACGCGAGGGCGACTGGGCACCCGACAACGGCTTCGCGTACCACAACTACTGGCACCTTGCGCTGTTCTTCATGGACGGCGGCCGCTTCGACCGCGCGCTGGCGCTGTTCGACCAGCGCATCCATCCCGGGCCCGCGGGATACCTGTTGGCGCTGGTCGACGCCACGGCATTGCTGTGGCGGCTCTGTCTCGAGAACGTGGACGTCGGCACTCGCTTCGAGGACGTCGCAGGCGAGTGGGAGGCCGTGCTCGATCGCGAGCGCGCCTTCTACGCGTTCAACGACTTCCACGCGGCGATGGCGTTCGCGGCAACCGGCCGGCGCGAAGCGCTGGCGCACGTCGTCGCGAATCTGGGCGACGCCGCGCGCGGCCGCGGCACGAACGCCGCGATGTCCCGCGAGGTCGGCGTGCCGCTCGTCGAGGGCGTAGTCGCGTACGGCGATGGCCGCTACGCCGACGCCATCGCCGCGATCGAACCGGTGCGCGACATCGCGCATCGCTTCGGAGGCAGCCACGCGCAGCGCGACATCCTGACGCTCACGCTGATCGAGGCGGCGCTGCGCAGTGGCGACGCGGCCCGTGCCCGGCACTATGTGGCGGAGCGCCTGGTGCATAAACCGCGCAGCGATTGGGGCCATCGGCTCGAGCGCCGCGCAGAGGCGCTGGGGACGCATTGACCGGGTCCGCAGCGCCGGGCCGGGACCAATGTCGCGCACGCTCGCCGGGGCGCGAGTCCGTGCTCAAACGATGCGTGCCCCGCGCAGCCGCGCGATCGCGTCGTCGTCGTAGCCCAGCTCGCGCAGTACCTCGTCGGTGTGCTGGCCGAGCGCGGGCCCACCGCCCTCGAAGCCGCCGGGTGTCACCGACAGCTTCGGCACGACGCCCGGCACCTTGAGCGAGTCGCCTCCCGCGAGGCGCACCTCGCGGATCATCTCGCGCGCGGCGTAGTGGGCGTCGCCGACGATGTCGCGAATCGTGTAGATCCTCGACGCCGGTACCTCCGCGCGCTCCATCGCCGCGAGCACGTCGGCGGGCGCGCGCGCGCTGGTCCACGCCTCGATCTGCTCGTCCAGCCACGTCTGCCGCGCCGCGCGGCCTTCGTTGTGCGCGAGCGACGGGTCGCCCGCGAGGTCGTCGCGTCCCATCGCCTGCGCGAGGCGCCGGAAAATCGAATCGCCGTTCGCGGCAATCAGCACGTAGCTGTTGTCGCTGCAGCGATAGGCGGAAGTGGGTGCGATCCCGGGCAGGATCGAGCCGGTGCGCTCGCGCACCGCGCCGAAGGCATCGAACTCCGGGAGCATCGACTCCATCACCGAGAATACCGCCTCGTAGAGCGCGACGTCCACGACCTGTCCCTTGCCGCTGCGGCGTCGCCCCTCCAACGCCATCAGCGCGCCGATCACGCCGTAGAGCGCGGCCAGCGTGTCGCCGATCGACACCCCGGTGCGCGACGGCGGCCGATCGGGCGTGCCGGTGACGTGACGCAGTCCGCCCACCGCCTCGCCGATCACGCCGAAGCCGGGCCGGGCGTGGTAGGGCCCGGTCTGGCCGTAGCCGGATATCCGCACCATCACAAGTCCGGGGTTCTCCGCGGAGAGGGCGTCGTAGCCCAGCCCCCAGTCCTCCAGCGTTCCGGGACGGAAATTCTCGACGACGATGTCGGCCTTCACGGCCAGCGCGCGGGCGATCGCCTGGCCTTCGGGCTTGCGCAGGTCGACCGTCACCGAGCGCTTGTTGCGCGACTGCACGTGCCACCACACCGACGTCCCGTCCTTGAGGAAGCGCCACTTGCGCAGCGGATCGCCGAGGCCCGGTGGTTCGAGCTTGACGACGTCGGCGCCGAACTCGGCGAGAATCTTGCAGCAAAACGGTCCGGCGATCAGCGCGCCCATCTCGAGGACGCGCACGCCGGC
>CAYQAF010000170.1:0-5183 GCA_964415375.1 uncultured Alcaligenaceae bacterium | reverse complement strand
CGGCCTGCCGGGCAATCCGGTCTCGGTGATGGTCACGTTCTACCAGCTGGTGCAGCCGGCGCTGCGCGCGCTCACCGGAGCGCACGACCCCGATCCGCCGATCCTGGTGAGAGCCCGCTGCGAGACCCGGCTGCGCAAGAAGCCCGGCCGGCTGGAGTTCCAGCGCGGCGTGCTCGAGCAGCGAACGGACGGCGCCTACACGGTGCGCAGCAGCGGCCACCAGGGTGCGGGCGTGCTGCGCTCGATGAGCGATGCCAACTGCTTCATCATCCTGCCCCTCGAGCAGGGCGACGTCGAGCCAGGCGCCGAAGTCGACGTGCAGCCGTTCGCCGGACTGGTCTGAACCCGTATCCCTCATTCATCGGAGAGCAGGCATGTCCTATGCACACGGCGGTGACGAGCGCGCGTTCGTGCCAGTCAGCATCGCGGTCCTCACGGTGTCCGATTCCCGTGACGAACAGAGCGACAAGTCCGGCCGCCTGCTGGTCGAGCGGCTGACCCGCGCGGGCCACCGGCTCGCGGAGAAACAGATCGTCCCGGATGACACCTACCAGATTCGCGCGGCGGTTTCGCGCTGGATCGCGGCTCCGGACGTCAATGTCGTCATCACGACGGGCGGAACCGGGGTGACCGGCCGCGACGGCACGCCCGAGGCCGTGCGTCCGCTGCTCGACAAGGTGCTCGACGGCTTCGGCGAGATGTTCCGCTCGATTTCCTATGCCGACATCAAGACGTCGACGCTGCAGTCGCGGGCACTCGCGGGCGTGGCCAACGCCACTTACGTCTTCTGCGTGCCGGGATCCTCGGGCGCCTGCGCGACCGCATGGGACGAGCTGATCGCGGCGCAGCTCGATGCCCGGACACGGCCGTGCAATCTCGTGGAATTGATGCCGCGGCTGAGGGAGAAGTGACCGCGGGACCCGGCGGGCGCGAACCCGGCTCCACGCTGCTGGTGGGCACCGAAAAAGGCCTGTTCCGCCTGTTCCCCGGTCAGGAATCCAGCACGTGGCGGGTCGACGGCCCACACCTCGCCGGCTATCGCATCCTGCACACGGTGGTGACGCCGGGGCACCCGCGGGACCTGCTCGCCGCCGCCGATCATCCCGTGTGGGGTTCGCACATCTACCGCAGCAGCGACGGCGGCGAGCACTGGACCAGCCTCGATGCGACGCCACAGCATCCGCCGGGACGCCATGCCCAGTCGCTGAAGTCGATCTGGCATCTCGCGTGGTCGCCAGACGGGAGCACTCTCTACGCGGGCATCGATCCGGCCGGCCTGTTCGCGAGCGACGACCGCGGTGCGAGCTGGCGGGACGTGCCGGCGCTCAACGAGCACGCGACGCGCAGGGCGTGGGAGCCATCCCGCGGCTTGTTTGCGCTGCACTCGATCTGCATCGACCAGCGCGATCCCCGCCATCTCGTCGTGGCGGTGTCGGCGGGCGGCGTGTACCGCAGCGTCGACGCGGGCGCGTCCTGGAGCCCCGCGAACGACGGCGTCCGCGCCGAGAACCGGCCGGACCGCTTTCCGGTGGCGGGGCACAACGTGCATCGCGTGGTCATGCATCCGCAGGATGGACAGCGCCTGTACCGACAGTGCTACAACGGCACCTATCGCAGCGATGACGGCGGCCGGGCCTGGATCGAGATTACCGGCGGCCTGCCCAGCGACTTCGGCTACGCGATCACCTGCGATCCGTTCGACCCGGACACCGTGTTCCAGATTCCCGAGTCGAGCTCGCACCTGCGGACGACCGTGGACGGACGGCTGCGCGTCTTCCGCAGCACTGACGCCGGTCGCCGCTGGGCCTCCGCGTCGGCCGGATTGCCGCAGCAGCATGCCTACGTGACCGTGCTGCGCGACGCGATGGACGCGGATGCCCGGCGCCCGGGCCAGATTGCCTTCGGCACGTCATCGGGCCACGTGTTCGCGACGCGGGACCACGGTGAGCGGTGGGAGCTCGCCGCGGACTTCCTGCCACGGGTTGCGAGCGTCCGCTTCGTCCCGGTGGCAGACTGAAATCATGAACTCCCGCGACTCGCTGCTCGACCTGCTCGACGCGCGCTCTGGCGTCGTCTGCGCGGTCGGCGCCGGGGGCAAGAAGAGCCTGCTCAAGCATCTCGCGACGACGCATCCCGGGCGGGTCGCGATCACGGCGACCGTCTTCACGACCTATTTCCAGGAGCACCTCGGCTTCGCCGTCGCGATCGACGACGACACGCGGCTGCCTGCCGTCGTCGCGGACCTCGATCCGGCGCGCAGCGTCGCGTACGCGTGCCCGGGCGACAAGCCGGGCCGGCGCGCCGGCGCAAGCGCGGCGACGGTGGAGCGGATCCATCGCGAGTGCGGTTTCGCGGCCACTTACGTCAAGGCGGACGGCGCGCGGATGCGGCTCGTCAAGGCGCCGGCCGACGACGAGCCTGCGCTGCCCGCGTGCTGCACGACCGTGGTGCCGATCCTCTCCGCGCTCGCGATCGGCGAGCCGTTGACGGCACGTGTCGCCCATCGCGTCGAGCGCGTCGAGCGCGTCGCCGGTCTGCGCGAGAACGAGACGATCCTCGCGCAGCACCTGGGTCGGTTGCTGGCCAGCCCGGACGGCCTGATGAAATCGACCGAGGGGCGACGGGTCGTGCCGGTCATCAACATGGTCGACGACGCGCTCCGCGAAGCCCAGGCGCGCGAGGCTGCGGCCGTTGCGCTGGACTTCTGTGACCGGATCGACCGGGTCGTGCTGGTCAGTCTCGCCCGGACCGGTGGTCCGCTCGTGGGCGTCGTGCGGCGGTGAGGCCTACAATCGCGCCATGACCGAGATCGTCGTGAGAATCCCGGCGCCATTGCAGGCCTTTGCCGGCGGCGAGCACGAGCTGCGCGCCACACCCGGAACGGTGGCCGAAGTGCTGCGCGAGCTGTCAGCGCGGTACCCGCAACTCGTACAACGCGTGCTGACCCCCGAGGGCGAGCTGCGTCCCTTCGTCAACGCCTTCGTCGGACGCGCCAACGTGCGCGGAATGTCCGGGCTCGCCACGGTGGTGCCGGCGGGCGAGATCCTCAGCATTCTGCCTGCGGTCGCGGGCGGCTGACCGTGAACCGCGAGCGCGCGGCTGTCCGCGAGGTCAGCCCGGCCGAGGCGCGGGAGCTTCTGCTGGATGGCGCGCTGTTGCTGGACGTGCGTGATCCGGCGGAACTGCTCGCAGGCACGGCGCAGGGGGCGGTCCACGTGCCGCGCTGCGATCTCGACGCAAAGATCGCGGAGCTCGCGCCGGACCGGCATCGGACGCTGCTGCTGCTGTGCGCCAGCGGCCGCCGTTCGTTGCTCGCGGCGACGCGACTGGCTGCGCTCGGCTACCTCGATGCACGGTCCGTGAGCGGCGGGCTGGAGCGCTGGCGGCGCGAGGGACTGCCGACGACGGTGCCGCCGGGCGGGAACGATGTTGATTGGGAACGTTATGCGCGGCAGCTCACGTTGCCCGAGGTCGGCGTGGCTGGGCAGCGCAAGCTGCGCGCCAGCCGGGTGCTGCTCGTCGGCGCCGGAGGGCTCGGCTCGCCGGCCGCGCTGTATCTTGCCGCGGCGGGCGTCGGCCACCTGACGCTGGTCGACGACGACCGGGTCGAGCGCAGCAACCTGCAGCGCCAGGTCCTGCACGCCGACGCGGACGCGGGCGGGCTCAAGGTTGACTCCGCGATCCGCGCGCTGCGTGGTCTCAATCCCGGTATCGAGGTCGCTGGCGTCGCGGCTCGCGTCGATGCTTCGAACGCGCTCGAGTTGCTGGCTGGCCAGCACGCCGTCGTCGATGGTTCCGATAATTTCGAGACGCGCTACGCGGTGAACGACGCCTGCGTCGCGCTCGGCATCCCGAACGTGCACGGCTCGGTATTTCGCTTCGAGGGGCAAGTCAGCGTGTTCTGGCCGGCCCGTCCGGGCAACCCCGGACCCTGTTACCGGTGCCTGTATCCCGAGCCACCGCCGCCCGAACTCGCGCCGTCCTGCGCGGAGGCCGGCGTGCTCGGCGTGGTACCCGGCATCATCGGCCTGCTGCAGGCCAGCGAGGCGCTGAAGCTGCTGCTCGGCGTCGGCACGCCGCTCGTCGGGCGGATGCTGCAGTTCGATGCATTGCGCGGCCGCTTCGACGAGTTCGAGGTGCTGCGTAACCGACGGTGCCGGTGTTACGGTTTCGGAACCCCGGCCAGCCACTGATGCCCGATCCGCGGATCCCGGTTTCCTATTCGCTGCCCAGGACGAATGCGAAAGTCCTGGCGTTGCTCGAGCCCCATCTCTCGTCAGCGGCCGTGGTGCTGGACATCGGCGCCGGCGAAGGCTACCTGGCGCAACGAGTGCATGCGGCCATCGCAGAACGCGGCCTGAGCGCGAGACTCGAGGCGTGCGACCTGTTTCCCGACAATTTCAGCGTTCCCGACGTGCGCTGTCACCCGATCGACCTCGATGGGGGGCTGCCTCTGCCGGACGCGAGCGTCGACCTCGCGTACTCGGTGGAAGTGCTGGAGCACCTGGAGAACCAGTTCGGCTTCCTGCGCGAGGTGCAGCGGGTGCTGCGGCCCGGCGGGCGCTTTATCGTCACCACTCCAAACGTGCTCAGCCTGACCTCGCGTCTGCGCACGCTGCTGGTCGGATTCCCGGAGCTCTTTGGGCCGCTGCCGCTTCGGTTCGAAGATCCGCAGCACCTCGGCGGACACATCCACCCGGTGTCGGTCTATTTCATCTCGTACATGGCCGAGAAGGCGGGCTTTCGCGTGGCCGGGCTGCACATCGACCGGGTGAAGTCTGGGTCGGTCGCCGCCCTCGTGCTCTGGCCGTTACTGGCCTTGGCCTCGTCGCTCGTTTCGATGCGGGTGCGGCGCAAGGAGCCGGTGATCTACGCCGAGAACCGTGCACATCTGCGGCGAATCAATTCGCTCCAGGTGCTCACCGGCCGAACGATCATCCTTGACCTGGTCAAGGAGGGTGCCGGTGTTACGGTTTCGGGAACGCGGCTGGGCAGCGCCGCAGATTCGGCAGGACGTCCGTCGCTGGCCGACTTACCGAAACCGTAACACCGGCACCTCTTGTTCAATCCTCGAGGAACGACCGCAGCTGCTCGCTGCGGCTCGGATGACGCAGCTTGCGCAGCGCCTTCGCCTCGATCTGCCGGATGCGCTCGCGGGTGACGTCGAACTGCTTGCCGACTTC
>CAYQAF010000169.1:0-5227 GCA_964415375.1 uncultured Alcaligenaceae bacterium | reverse complement strand
GGCATCGACACGCGCTCGGGATTGAGGAAGCGCTCGAACAGCAGCGCGTAGCGCAGCGGGTCGAGGTCGGTGATGCCGAGCGAGTACGCGACGAGCGAGCCGGCACCCGAGCCGCGGCCCGGTCCCACCGGGACGCCGTTGGCCTTGGCCCAGTTGATGAAGTCGGCGACGATCAGGAAGTAGCCGGCGAAGCCCATCTGCACGATGGTCCTCGCCTCGAACTCCAGCCGCGTCTCGTACTCCGGGCGGCGGCGCTCGCGCTCCGCGGCGTCCGGGTAGAGCGCGGCGAGGCGCCGCAAGAGCCCGGCGCGCGACTCGATGCCGAGGTGCTCGTCGATCGTGACGCCCTCGGGCAGCGGGAAGTCCGGCAGGTGCGGCTTGCCGAGCGCGATCGCGAGGTTGCAACGCTTCGCCACCGTCACCGTGTTGGCGAGCGCTTCGGGGATATCGGAGAACTTCGCGGCCATCTCGGCGGTGGTGGCGAGATGCTGCTCGGTCGTGAACGGGCGCGGGCGCCGTGGGTCGGCGAGCAGGTGACCTTCGGCGATGCACACTCGCGCCTCGTGCGCGCGGAAGTCCCCGCGCCGCAGGTACTGCACGGGATGCGTGGCGACGACCGGCAGGCCGGTCTCGCCCGCGAGGTCCACCGTCGACGCGACGAGCGCCTCGTCGTCCGGCCGCGAGGCGCGTTGCACTTCGAGGTAGTAGCGGCCCGGAAAGAGCGAGGACCACTCGCGCGCGTGCTTCTGCGCACCCGACGCGTTGCCCTGCAGCAGCGCCTGACCGACGTCGCCGTCCCGCGCGCCGGAGAGGGCGATCAGTCCGTCCGTGCCGTCCTCGAACCAGCGCCTCGACAGTTCGGCGTGGCCCCGGTGCTGGTTGGACCGGTATGCGCGCGACAGCCATTCGCACAGTCGGAGGTAGCCGCCGCGATTCGCGCAGAGCAGCAGCAGTCGGAACGGCGCGTCGCGCTCGGACTCGTGCGTGATCCGGACGTCGCAGCCGACGATGGGCTTGACGCCGCGCTCCCGCGCTGCCTGGTAGAACTTCACCAGCCCGAAGACGTTGCCGAGGTCGGTGAGCGCGAGCGCGGGCATCGCGTCCGTCGCCACCGCGTCGATCGCGTCGTCGATGCGCACGGTGCCGTCGGCGATCGAGTACTCGCTGTGCAGCCGCAGGTGGACGAAGGCGGGGTCGCTCATGGGACACATCGCGCTGCGCACCCCGCCACGCCGCAGCGCGCCGCCGACGGGTTGTGCATCAGCCTGCTAGAATTTTACCCTCGTGCAAGCGCGCGAGCGACGCGCAAGGGAAAAGCGATCGTGCATTGCTCCATCGTGTTACGCCGCGCCGTGGCGGTGCTCGGGCTCGCGCTCGCGGCATGCGCGACCGCGCCCGAAGCTCCCTCGCCCGAGCCGCCGGCGCCGAAGCCGAAGCCGACCGCGCCACCGCTGCCGCGCACGGCGGAGCCGCCGCCGCCGCCGGTCAACCTCGAGGGCTTTCCGCTTCCCTATCGCCAGGGCTTCGCCGACGGCTGCGCGAGCGCGGGTGGCGTGGAGCGCAAGGACGCCACGCGCTTCGCGGCCGGCGGCAACTACCGCACCGGGTGGCAGGACGGCCTGGCGCAATGCCGCCGCAGCAAGTGACGCCGTATGCGCCGGTGCGCGTGCCGCGCGCGGAGCGCGTCGATCTGCGCGGACAGGACACGCAGGTGCTGGTCTGGGGCGCTCAGGATGCTCCGCGCCTGTTCCTCCTGCACGGCTGGATGGACGTGGCGGCGTCATTCCAGTTCCTCGTCGACGCGCTCGCCCGCGAGTGGTGCGTGATCGCGCCGGATCTGCGCGGCTTCGGCAGGAGCGGCTGGAACACGCGCGGCTACTGGTTCGCCGACTACATCGCCGACTTCGACGCGCTGATCGACTGCTACGCTTCGGGCGAGGCGGTGCGCGTCGCCGGTCACAGCCTGGGCGCGAACGTCGCGATGCATTATGCGGGAGTGCGCCCGGACCGCGTCGCGGAGCTGGTCGCGCTGGACGGGTTCGGCATCCCGGCGGAGTCCGCGGAGCAGGCGCCCGACAAGCTCGCCGCCTGGCTCGACGCGCTTGCCGATCCACCGGGCTTCGCGTCCTATGCCGACTTCGACGCCGTCGCGCGCCGGCTGACCAGGAACGACCCGAGACTCCCCGCGGATCGGGCCGCGTTCCTTGCACGGCAGTGGGCCGTCGAGGACGGCGAGGGCAGGGTGCGTCTCACCGCCGATCCGAGGCACAAGCTGCCGTTCCCGATCGTCTACCGTCTCGAGGAAGTGTTCGCGGTGTGGGGCCGCATCCGCGCGCGCGCGCTGTGGGTCGCCGCCGAGGATTCGCACATCCCGCGCTGGCTCGACCGCCACCCTGAAGGCGAGGCCGCGACCGACTCGCTCGCCGGCGTGCGACGGCGCATGGCCCGCGTGCCCGGCGCGACGTTGCTCACGATTGCCGACGCCGGGCACATGCTCCACCACGACCAGCCACAGGCGGTCGCCGCGGCGCTCGAGCGCTTCCTGTCGTGAGCACGCCGCTGGCGATCGACAGCCGCCGCGCTGCCTACTTCGCGCTGGTCGTGCTCACGCTGATCTGGGGCAGCAACTGGGCGGTGATGAAGTTCGCGCTGTCGCGCGCGGATCCCGTCGTGTTCAACGTGCAGCGCACCTGGCTCGCGGTGGCCGTGCTGTTCGTGGCGATGGCGTGGCAGCGCCGCCTCGCCTGGCCCGCGGTGTGGTGGCCCGTGCTCGTCACCGGCTTCTTCCAGACCACCGTCAACTTCGGGGCGACCACGATGGCGGTCGCGGGCGGCGGCGCGGGCCGTGCGTCGGTGCTGGTGTTCACGATGCCGTTCTGGACGCTGCTGATCGCCTGGCCGGTGCTGCACGAGCGCGTGCGCGGCGCACGTTGGTTCGCGGTCGCGTTCGCGTTCGCGGGCCTCGTCCTCGTCGTCGCGCCTTGGCACTGGCAGGGCGGACTCGCGTCGAAGCTGTGGGCGGTGCTGTCGGGCTTCGGCTGGGCCGCGGGCACCGTCGCCACCAAGTATTATCAGCGCAAGCATCACCTCGACATGCTGAACTTCGTGGCGTGGCAGATGGTGGTCGGCGTGATCCCGCTCACGTTGCTGCCGTGGTTCTTCGCGTTCGAGACGACGGCGTGGAGCACGTCGTTCGTCGCCGCGCTCTGCTTCACCGGCGCGATCTCCACCGGCCTCGGCTTCGTGCTCTGGATCGCGGTGCTGCGCCACCTGCCTGCGGGAACGGCCTCGCTCAACATGTTCGCGATCCCGGTGATCGCGCTGATCTCGTCGATGGCGATCTTCGGGGAGCGACTGACCGCCGGCGAATGGGCGGGCATCGCCTGCCTCGGCGTCGGCCTCGCGATACTGTCGGCGCAGTCGATCGCCGCCGTACGTCGCGGGGAGCGCGAGCCTACGCCCGCCACGCCCACGCCGCTCGACGGCGGCTGACGCGCCCCAAGCCACGCGGCGGCCCGCGATCGATGTCGCGGATCGGGGGCATGCGCAACTTGGCAGGCGGGCTAGAATGCACATTTGCCCTGCGCGCGGACGTGAGCGACGTCCGGCGCCATCGGTTCGCAATCCCCATCATGGCCGGCGCCGACCTCTCGAAGCTCTCCATCGACCGCAGCGCCGCCCCGGTGCGCCGCCGCCGCCGGTGGCTGTGGTGGCTGCTGCCTGCCGCGGGCGCCGCGGCAGTTGCGGCGTGGCTCGCGCTCGGCCCGCGCGCAGTGAGCGTGCAGACGACGCCGGTGGTGACGAGCTATCCGTCGCAGCAGTTCGTCGTGCTGAACGCGACGGGCTACGTCGTGGCGCAGCGCAAGGCAGCGATCGCGTCGAAGGCCAGCGGCCGCCTCGAGTGGCTCGGCGTGGCCGAGGGCTCGCGCGTGAAGGCCGGCGAGGTGATCGCCCGCCTCGACAATCGCGACGTGCTGGCCCAGTCCGAAAGCGCCGAGGCGAACGTGCGCGCGGCGCGCGCCGCGCTCGCGCAGGCGGAGGCCGAGGCGCGCGACGCAGCACAGCAGCTCAAGCGCAATGTCGATCTCGCGGCGAAGGGATTCGTGTCCGCGGCCACGGTCGACGCCGCGACCGCGCGCCACGACCGCGCGACGGCGGGCGTCGGCAGCGCGCGCGCGGCGATCGGCGCTGCCGAGGCGAACGCCCGCAACGCGAGGGTTTCCGTCGACTTCACGCTGATCCGTGCGCCGTTCGACGGCGTGATCCTCTCGAAAAGCGCGAACGTCGGCGACATCATCACGCCGTTCTCGTCGGCGGCGGACTCGAAGGGCGCGGTGGTCACGATGGCCGACATGGCGACGCTCGAGGTCGAGGCCGACGTCTCCGAGTCGAGCCTGTCGAAGGTGCGCGTCGGTCAGCCCGCGGAGATCGTGCTCGACGCGCTGCCCGACGTCCGCTTCCGCGGACGGATCAGTCGCATGGTCCCGACCGTCGATCGCGCGAAGGCGACGGTGATGACCAAGGTGCAGTTCGACGCGCTCGATCCGCGCATCCTGCCCGAGATGAGCGCCAAGGTCGCGTTCCTGTCGCAGGAGGTGTCGCCCGAGCAGCAGCAGCCGCTGGTCGCGGTCTCCGCCGACGCGCTCGCGCAGCGGAGCGGGCGCACCGTGATCTTCGTCGTGCGCGACGGTCGCGCGGTGGCGGTGACCGTGACGCCGGGAGCGAAGCTCGGCGACCTGACGGCGATCGCCGGTGATGCCAGGTCGGGCGACAGGGCCGTGCTCCGGCCCGCGCCCGATCTTGCCGACGGCGCGCTGGTCGAGGTCGCGACCAGGTAGCGCGCGGGTCATGAGCGAACCGGCTGCGGTGGGCGCGAGCGGCGCGGCGCGGGCGCCGCGCGGAGATGAGCCGCTCGTGGCGATCCGCGCGCTGTCGAAGCACTACGTGCGCGGCGACCAGTTGATTGCGGTGCTCGCCGGCATCGACCTCGACGTGCGCCGCGGCGACTACATCGCGCTGATGGGGCCGTCCGGGTCGGGCAAGTCGACGCTGCTGAACCTCATCGCAGGCATCGACAAGCCGTCCTCCGGCGAGATCCGTATCGCCGGCGTCGACATCGCGAGGCTCTCCGACGCCGAGCTTGCCGCGTGGCGGGCCGAGCACGTCGGATTCATCTTCCAGTTCTACAACCTGATGCCGGTGCTCTCGGCATTCGAGAACGTCGAGC
>CAYQAF010000168.1:0-5254 GCA_964415375.1 uncultured Alcaligenaceae bacterium | reverse complement strand
AAGCGCGCGGAGGCCGAGGCGCGACAGGCGCGCCATGTGCGCAGGAAGCCGCTGGCCGAGCGACTCGCGAAGCTCGACCGGGAGATCGCGACGCTCGCGCGCGAGAAGGCCGACGCCGACGCCTGGCTCGCGGGCGCGGAGGCCTATGCCGACGCGAACCGCGATCGCCTCAAGGAGACCATCGCGCGCCAGGGCGATGTCGGCAGTCGACTCGCGCGGCTCGAGGGCGAATGGCTCGAACTGGCCGAGGCGATCGAGCGGATCGATGCCGGCGAGACCTAGCTGGCGGCAACGACCCCCGTCAGCCGATCCTCGCGCCGGGCCGGTAGAACAGGTAGGCCGCGAAGCCCAGCGCCTCGCGCCCCCACTTGAGGTAGGCATCGCGCCAGCGCCGCGCGCGCTCCAGCATCGCGGGCACATCAGGATCGTCCGGCTGCTCGCGCGCGTGGCGCTCGACCGAGCGGCAGAATTTCCACTCGTACTCGTCCCACTCGTCCTGGGTGGCCGTGACCGCGTGCATCGGGACGAGGCCCGCGTCGATGCCCACCTGCACGTTGCCGGGGTGGTCGAGGAGCTCGCGCTCGCGCCCGCCGAGAAGCGCGACGAGCTCGCCCGGCGGCTTCTTCTTCCAGTAGCCGGTGCCGACGAGGACGTAGCCCCCGGAACGCGTCCAGGCGCGAAGCTGTCGGCAGATGCCGGCCATGCCGCCGGCGATGCCACCCGCATCCAGCATCACCGAGAGGTGGAAGGTCTCGGGATCGGCGCGGAAGTCGCGGATGTCGGTGTCGTCGAGGTGCAGCCGGCCGAGCGCGCCGGTCCACTCGGCCCGCTCGCGCGCGGCATCGAGCATGTACGGCGAATGATCGAGCGCGATGACGGTCGAGCCGAAGCGCTCGATGATGCGGAGCGCGAGCTCCGCCCGCCCGCAGCCCAGGTCGAGCACGCGCGAAGTCGCTTCAAGCGGCAGCAGGTCCAGCAGGCGCTCGAACTTCGCCGCCGACAGCGGGTTGCAGTAGTCGTGATCGCGGTGCGCGACTGCAATGTACTTGTGCTGGTTCATCGCGTGCGGGCGCGACGGGGCGCGTTCCGCGGACAGGGCCGAGGGGCTCATGCCGGGGTCGCACGCAATTAGCGTACCGGCGGCGGCGCCGCCGCTCGTCAGCCGGGCAACGCCTCCCGACCGGCCTTCTCGGCGCTCGTGCGCAGCATCCGCCGTACCCACGGCAGCAGCAGGTAGGCCGGAATCGCGAGGAACACGGTGAGCAGGAACCAGTTGCCATAGCCCATCGACTGCGCCCCGAGCCCGCCGACCCAGCCCGCCACCGAGCGCGACAGCGCGAATACCGACGACAGGAGCGCGTACTCGGTGGCGGCGCGCTCCTTCTCGACGATCGCCATCAGGAAGGCCAGGAAGGCGGCCGTGCCGAGTCCGCCGGTGAACGACTCGGTCGCGCTCGCCGCGTAGAGGATCGCCTTGTGCTCGAACGGGATCTCGACCCCCACGGTCGCGAGCGGGATGATGCCGGCCGCGATCCAGTAGCCGAGGTTCGACAGCGCCTGCGCGAGGCCCAGGATCCACAGCGCGCTGAAGATGCCGATGCGGTCGGTGATCCAGCCGCCCGCGACGCCGCCCGCGATCGACAGCACGAGTCCGATGTTCACCGAGACCAGGCCGATCTGGGCGGCGGTGAAGCCCGAGTCGACCCAGAACGGCTTCACCATGAAGCCCATCGCGGCGTCGGGCAGCTTGAAGATGAGGATGAACAGCAGCACCGGCAGGATGCCGGGGCGCGACAGGAGCTCCATCAGCGCGCCGAACATCGGCCCGCGGGTCACGGGATCGGTGCCCGTCGTCGCATCGCGCGATGGCGGCGGCGAAGTCCGTCCGGCCATCGCCGCGAGCGCGACGAGGAGCGCGACGCCCACCGCCGCGTAGCCCCAGAACCCCGGGACGCGCGACGACCACCGGGTGGCGCCGTCGACCAGCCACACGACGCCGAGCGCGAACGCGGCGAGCACCGCGAGTGCGAACGGCGAGCGCGCGAGTGCCGCGAGCTCCTCGCGCAGTCGTGCGGTCGGGACGACGATCTTCCGCTCGCGCGGCGCGGCAAGGCTGGCCGCCGCGAGTCCGAGGAACACCACCGCCGCCAGCACGAACGCGCCGCGCCAGGAAATCCAGTCGGAGGCCATCAGCAGGAACCCCGACGCGATCATGCCTACGCGGTAGAAGCCGATGCGGATGCCGTTGGCGAGACCGAGCTCCCGCCGGTCGAGGAACTCGATCGTGTAGCCGTCGATCGCAACGTCGTTGGTCGCGGACAGCACGGTGAAGATACCGATCGCGAGCCAGACCGCAGGGCCGAACCCTGCCTGCATCGCGAAGTAGATCATCACCGCGCCCATCCCCACGTCCGCGGCGGCCATCCAGCGGCGATGGTGACGGAAGTGGTCGATCGCCGGCGCCCACAGGAACTTGAGCGTCCACGCAAGTCCGAGCAGCGACAGCACGCCGATCTGCCGGAGCTCGACGCCCTGCTGCCGGAAGTAGACCGGGAAGATCTCGTAGAAGACGCCGAGCGGAAAGCCCTCCGCGAAGTAGAGCAGACCGACCCAGAACAGCTTGTTGGACAGGAGCGGCGTGGAGGACGGCACGGCGGCGGGCTTCGCGGGCGAGCGGCGATTGTAGCGGTGCCGCCGCAGCGCCGCGCACCCTGGGTGGGCTAGCGGCTGCGCGTGAACCGATAGATCGCGAGCTCGCCGAACAGGTT
Source organism: uncultured Alcaligenaceae bacterium (assembly GCA_964415375.1). GTDB lineage: Bacteria > Pseudomonadota > Gammaproteobacteria > Burkholderiales > Casimicrobiaceae > VBCG01. Next base: position 2,486 of record CAYQAF010000168.1, on the reverse strand, counting down.
CGGCAGCATGCCGACGGGCCGGCCGCCGGCGAGCACGACACGGTCCTCGACCTCGCAGCCGCGCCGGGCCAGGAAGGCGTCGAAGTCCGCGACGGTGCAGAGGTGGATGTTCGGCGTGTCGTACCACTGGTAGGGCAGCGACTCGGAAACGGGCATGCGTCCGCGCAGGATCTGCGCCCGGTGCGACCAGTGGCCGAAGTTGGGGAAGGACACCACCGCGTAGCGACCGACGCGCAGCATCTCGTCGACGATCTCCTCGATGTGGCGCATCGCCTGCAGTGTCTGGGAGAGGATCACGACGTCGAAGGAGTGGTCCTCGATGCCGGCGAGCCCGCCCTCGAGGTCGCGCTGGATCACGTTGACGCTGTTCGCGAGGCTCGCGCGCACGCCGGCCGGCGTGATCTCGACGCCGTAGCCGCTGACGTTGCGCTCGCGGGCGAGGAAGGCGAGCAGGCTGCCGTCGCCGCAGCCGAGGTCGAGCACCCGCGCCTTGTCGGGCACCCAGCTCGCGATGGCCGCATAGTCGGGGCGCTCGCCGGCCGCCATGCGCTCGCGCACGGCCTTGGTGATCTCGGGCCCCAGGCGAAAGGTCGAGTAGTCCTTGAGATCGCGTGCCGCGCGGTCCAGGTACGCCCCGACGACTGCGTGGTACTGCGGGTCGTCGAGCAGGAACGCGTCGTGCCCGTGCGGTGCCACGATCTCGGCCGAGGAGACGTCGTGCCGGTTGTCGACCAGCGCCTTGACGATCTCGCGCGAGCGGGCCGGCGAGAAGCGCCAGTCGGTGGTGAACGAGATCACGAGGAACTTGCAGCGTGCGGGCGCGAGCGAGCGAGCGAGGTCGCCGCCGGTCTCGCGCGCCGGGTCGAAATAGTCGAGCGCCTTGGTGATGCGCAGGTAGGTGTTCGCGTCGTAGTACTCGGCGAACTTGTCCCCCTGGTGGCGCAGGTAGGACTCGATCTGGAATTCGGGCGCGAAGCTGAACAGCAGGCCGTCGCGGAGCTGTCGGCCGAACTTCGCGTCCATCTGCTCGTCGGAAAGATAGGTGATATGCCCGACCATCCGCGCGACGCGCAGGCCCCGCCGCGGCTTCGTTCCGGCCGCGGCGAAGTGCCCCTCGTGGAAGTCGGGATCCGACAGGATCGCCTGCCGGGCCACTTCGTTGAACGCGATGTTCTCGGCCGAGAGGTTCGGTGCCGCGGCGATGACGATCGCGTGGCGGACGCGGCCCGGATAGCGGATCGCCCAGTCGAGCGCCTGCATGCCGCCGAGGCTTCCGCCCATCACCGCGGCCCAGCGCTCGATGCCGAGGCGATCGGCAAGGTGCGCCTGGGCGTCGACCCAGTCCTCGACCGTGACCATGGGGAAGTCCGCGCCCCAAGGCCTGCCGGTGGCCGGATTGGTGGTGGTGGGTCCGGACGAGCCGAAGCAGCTGCCGAGGTTGTTGACCCCGACGACGTAGAAGCGATCGGTGTCGAGCGGCTTGCCCGGACCGACCATGTTGTCCCACCAGCCGACGTTGCCCTCGTCGCCTTCGTAGAACCCGGCGACGTGGTGGGACGCGTTCAGCGCGTGGCAGACCAGGACCGCATTGGTGCGGTCGGCGTTGAGCGTGCCGTAGGTTTCGTAGGCCAGGTCGAACGAGTCGAGGGTGCGCCCGCAGGCGAGCGGCAGCGACGCGGTGAAGTGGGCGGTGCGCGCGACGACCCGCCCGACCGAACGGCCACTGCCGCGCGCACTGTCGGATCCTGCAGTCGTCTCGGAAAAGGAAGGCATCGTCGGTGCGGCGTTCGGCGCCCGTCCGGGGCGACAAAAACCCGACCAGCCTTTTCGCTAATCGGGTCGGATCCGTGAGGCCGCTCCGCTTTAGCCGTATTTGTTCGGGACCGGCATCCGGTCCGCCGCGCCCGCAAGCTGGCCCAAATCGGCGCGATGTCCCGAGTGTAGCCGGTCGCGGGTGTTCCGCAAGACCCGGCCCGGGAATGCACCGGTCGCTGACCCAGTTTTCCAGCGCGCGCCCCGTCCGCCGGTCCGTGGAGTCCGCCGCTCGTCGGACGGCCCCGTGTCCGGAGGGTTTCGCCCGACCAGCGGCCAGTCCATGACGTTGGCATCGCTATGACGCTGACATACCATCGAGCCGTGTTCGCGGGCGGCTCGCCCGCGTTTTCGTCTGCAGGGGACCCGGCTGTGGGATCCGAACGGAGCATGCGCATGTCTCGCCATCTCGCCGCCGCGCTGGCCGCGACCCTTCTCACGTGGCTCGCTCCTGTGGGGGAGGCGAGCGCGCAGACCGGGCAAAGCCTGTACACGAACGGCCCGCCCGGGGCCGGATCCGCCCGCTGCGGACAAGGCACGTGCCATGGTTCGGATCCACTGAACAATCTCCGTGGCGTGATGAATGCCGCCGGCAGCGTATCGGCGATAGACGCGGGCGCGTCGAAGGATCAAGGCATGCGTGCCGCCGTCAGCCAGTACAGTGGCGCGCAACT
>CAYQAF010000167.1:0-5262 GCA_964415375.1 uncultured Alcaligenaceae bacterium | reverse complement strand
AACATCATCAACGAGTACATCGACGAGCGCTTCCCGCACCCGCAGCTCATGCCGGCGGATCCGGTGATGCGCGCGCGCGCGCGGCTGTTCCTGCACCGCTTCGAGAAGGAGCTGTTCTGCCACATCGACGCGCTGGAGGGCGGCAACCAGAAGAACGCCGAGCGGGCGCGCAACCAGGTGCGCGACGCGCTGATGCAGATCGCGCCGGTGTTCTCCAAGCACAAGTACATGCTCGGCGAGGAGTACTCGATGCTGGACGTCGCGATCACGCCTCTGCTGTGGCGGCTCGAGTACTACGGCGTGCAGATGCCGAAGCTGGCCGCGCCACTGATGAAGTACGCCGAGCGCCTGTTCGCGCGCCCGGCGTTTTCCGAGGCGCTCACGTCGGCCGAACGCGGCATGCGACGGTGATCCCGCGGGGCCGTCGACGCGCGCCGCCCGTCGGCTGGCCGCAGCGCGCGTCGCCCGCGCACTGTCCACTGCAGTGACACCCGCCGGTACGCGTTTCCGGCGCGCGCACGGGGGTGTGCCGGGCTGCTGTCCCGCACAACGCGCGGCTGCCGAGCTGCGGCCGGGCGGGCGCCGCCTGCGGGGTGTCGCCCGGCCTTACGAATCGCGCTTGACCCTCGCCCCGCCCTGCGTAGTATCCTGCATCGCATGTCCGAGCAGTCCGCCAAGCCCTACCTGGTGCGTGCCATCTCCGAGTGGTGCGCCGACAACGGCCTCACGCCCTATCTCGCGGTGCGCGTGAACGCGCAGACCAAGGTGCCGCGCGCGTACGTGAAGAACGGCGAGATCGTGCTGAACGTCAGTGCCAGCGCGACGCGCCGGCTCACGATCGACAACGACTGGATCCAGTTCACCGCGCGCTTCAACGGCGTCTCGCAGGAGGTCTCCGTGCCGATGAGCGCAGTCGCCGGCATCTTCGCGAAGGAAACGGGCTACGGATTCTCGTTCAACGTTGCGCAGGATGCCGCGGCGTCGCTCGATGCCGCGACGATTCCCGCGCCGGAATCCGACGAGAAGCCCGAGAGCGATCTCGAGCGCGGCCGTCCCCGCCGCTCGCACCTGCAGGTCGTCAAGTAGCGAGCGGGGCCCGCCCGGGCCCCGTGCCGGCGCCGCCGTGCGCCGCGCCATCTCCTCGGTCTCGTCTCGCGCGACATCGCCGCGCTACAATGCGTGCGCGTCGCACGCGTCGCCGGCATAGCTCAGTTGGCAGAGCAGCGGTTTTGTAAACCGTTGGTCGTGGGTTCGAATCCTACTGCCGGCACCACTCTCGCTCGCACGGCACGCCCCTTCTTTCACGTGTCGACTGCGCATCGCGTGCGTCCCGGCACGCGCGCATCTTCGACACTTGCATGTGCGACGCTTTCGCCACGATGCATCGTGCGCGCGACGCGCCGCGTGCACGCGAGATGCGTCGGCGCATGACATTTGCATGCGCCCGGCGAGGCTGGTCGCGTCGTGCCCGTCGCGGTCCGTACAACACTTTTTTCGGCCGAGTTGAAACAACACCGGGTGAACAAACGTGAAAGGGGGGTGGTTTGTCAATTTTCCCGACGTCGGCGCGTTCCCGTTCGTCGCGCGCGTCTCGCAGGCCCTTTACGAGGCGACACCAGCCATTAGAATCAACCACGCTTTACCAGCCGCGCACGATGCACGACGAACGTGCGACCGCGCGAAGCGATCCGACATGCGCAAGACCGCGCGCCACTTCGAACCGTCCACACAACAGACCATCTCGCCCGCGCCGCCGGAAGCCGACGTCGCGCCACGCATGCCGCTCATCCGCTTGAAGCCGCACAAGGCGCGCGTCGTGATCGAGGACGGCGCGGAGATGATCCTCGTGCTCAAGGTGTCGCTGAATCGCGGCGAGACGGTCGAGCTCGCGAGCGGCGGCAAGATGGAAGCGCTGAACGGCATGCTGCGCATCCGCGAACGCGGCGGTCTCTTGACGCGCGCCGACGGGCGCATCGCCGGCAAGCTCACGTACGTGCCGGAAACGGCGTCGGGCGGCAGCCGTGCACCTGCGGAGTTCCAGATCGACGTGCCGCTGGGGCCCCGCGAGTTTCGCGTGCTGCTCGACCTTGGCCGTGCCGGACGGCTGCCGCACAAGATCTTCATGCAGGCCGGCGATCGCACGGGCCTCGGTCCGCGCGGCCTCACCTATCGCTCGAAGGGCGGGCGCACCGGCAAGTTCTGGGACAACGTTTCGCATCGGCGCCTGCCGGTGTCGAACCTGACGTTCGTGGTGCCTGTCGACGTCGCCAACGCGTCGGGCGGTCCGCCGCGCGGGCCGCGCCGCGACTGGGACGATGAGGACTACGATCGCGAACGCGACCGCGAACGCGAACGCGATGTCGACGGCGACGAGGAGTATCCGCGTGACGGGCGCGATTCCCGATCGTCGTACGCGTCGTCCGCGCAGGTCGCCGAGCTCGCCGACGAGCTGATCGTGTACCAGAGCGAGACGCGCCACCTGCTCACCGCGGTGCTCGCCGTGATGGGACTCACCGCGCTGATCGTCGTGGTCGTGAGCGTGCTGCGCTTCCTGCGCTGACGCGAGCGGCGTGGCCGCCGCGATGCCGGCGGCCTGCTATCCTCGCTCTCCAAGGACGGAGAGGAGGAGGGGCGATGAACCAACTGGATTTCAAGGGCCGCACGGCGGTCGTGACTGGTGGCGCGGCCGGCATCGGGCTCGCGGCCGCGCGTCGCTTCGCGGCGAGCGGCGCGTCGGTCGCGTTGTGGGACCGCGACCTGTCGGCGATCGGCGCGGCGAAGGCGGCCTACGGGTTCGCGCACGTCGAGGCAGTGGACGTCGCCGACGCCGCGGCCGTGGAGCGTGCCGCCGCGTCGACCGCCGCTGCGCTGGGAGGCATCGACGTGCTGGTCTGCTCGGCGGGGATCACCGGTCCGAACAAGACCGTCTGGGAGTATCCGGTCGAGGACTGGAAGCGCGTCTTCGACGTCAACGTGCACGGGCTCTTCTACTGCAACCGCGCGGTCGTGCCCGTGATGCTGAAGAAGGACTACGGACGCATCGTCAACATCGCGTCGGTCGCGGGCAAGGAAGGCAACCCCAACGCCTCCGCCTACAGCGCGTCGAAGGCGGCGGTGATCGGCCTCACCAAGAGCCTCGGCAAGGAGCTCGCGAAGACCGGCGTTCGCGTGAACTGCGTGACGCCCGCGGCAGTGCGCACCGCGATCTTCGACCAGATGACCCAGCAGCACATCGACTTCATGCTCTCCAAGATCCCGATGGGCCGCTTCGGCAGCGTCGAGGAGATCGCGTCGCTCGTGTGCTGGCTCGCGAGCGCGGAGTGCTCGTTCTCGACGGGCGCGGTGTTCGACCTGTCGGGCGGGCGGGCCACGTACTGATGCCCGGCGGAGGCTACTTCTCCACCCGCAGCACGATCTTGCCGACGTGCGCCGAGGACTCCATCAGCGCGTGTGCGCGCGCGGCGTCGGCGAGCGGGAACGTCGCGTGCGTGACCGTGCGGAGCTTCCCCTCGGCATAGAGCGGCCAGACCTTCTCGCGCAGCGACCGCGCGAGCGCGGCCTTGCGTTCGAAGGGCGAGGCGCGCAGCGTCGATCCGGTGATCGTGAGCCGGCGCATCATCACGTGACGGAAGTCGATCTCGGCGCGGCTCCCCTGCAGGAACGCGATCATGATCAGCCGGCCCTCGAGCGCGAGGCAGCGGAGGTTGCGCGCGATGTAGTCGCCACCGACCATGTCGAGGATCACGTCGACGCCGCGCCTGCCGGTGATGCGCGCGACCTCGTCGACGAAGTCCTGCGTGCGGTAGTCGATGGCGTGGTCGGCGCCGATCGACCGGCAGAACGCGACCTTCTCCGGTGAGCCCGCCGTGGCGATGACCGTCACGCCGAAGCGCTTCGCAAGCTGGATCGCGGTCAACCCGATGCCGCTCGTGCCGCCGTGGACCAGGAGGCTCTCGCCGGGGGCGAGCCGGCCGCGGTCGAACACGTTGTTCCAGACGGTGAAGTGCGTTTCGGGCAACCCGGCCGCATCGCCGACCGACACGCCGTCCGGGACCGGCAGGCACCATGCCGCCGGCGCGGTGCAGTACTCGGCGTAGCCGCCTCCCGGCACGAGCGCGCAGACCGTTGCGCCGAGCGCGGGCTCGCTGACGCCGCTGCCGCGCGCAACGACGCGGCCCGCGACCTCGAGGCCCAGGATCGGCGAGGCATCCGGCGGCGGTGGATATGCGCCGGCGCGCTGCAGGCAGTCCGGTCGGTTGACGCCCGCGTACGCCACTTCGATCAGCACCTCGCCTTCGCGCGGCACGGGTACCGGCCCGGTGCCGAGCTCGAGAACGTCGGGACCCCCGGGGGCCGTGCAGACGACTTGGCGCATCGTGTCGGGAACAGGCATCGGGATCTCGCTTGCCATGGCGCGCGCGGCGCGGCGCTCGCGCGGATTGTAACGATCACCGGCGTCGTCCGACCGTCGTGCGATGCGTTCTCGGCTAGACTACCGGCCGATGCCTGTTCCCCCGAGCTGCCCATGACGAAATTCCTCGTAGCCGTCGCGCTGCTGGCCATCCTGATCGTGGGGGGCGGCGTGTGGTTCGCGAGCGTCGCCGACTACAGCGAGGGATACCGGGTCGGCAAGGTCATCAAGCTTTCCAACAAGGGGTACGTGTTCAAGACCTGGGAAGGGACGCTCGACTTCGGCTACCTGCAGACCGACCCGCAGGGCGGTGTGGCAACCCGCATCTGGGACTTCAGCGTCGCGCCGGGCAATGAACAGGTCCGCAAGGACATCGACGCCGCGATCGCCGGCGACTACAAGGTCAAGCTGCACTACGAGGAGAAGTACGTGAAGCTGTTCTGGCGCGGCGACACCAATCACTTCGTGGTCAAGGTCGAGCGCGCCAGCTGAAAGCGGGCCGACGCGCCGTGGTGCTGATGACGCCGGTCGCGCCGGCTGCCAACGTCGCCGCGCTGCTCTGCCGTACGGCGCGGACCTGGCCCCGGGTGCACGCGCTCGCGCACGGGGAGGGCGCCTGCGTCGACTACGCGACGCTGGCGCGGCGGGTGGCGCGGCTCGCGGCGAGCCTGCGGCGCGCGGGACTCACACCGGGCGAGCGCGTCGCGCTCGTCTCGCGCAACGTGCCGGGCTACGTCGAGGCGCTGTTCGCCTGCTGGTGGGCGGGCCTCGTCGCCGTGCCGGTGAACGCGAAGCTCCATCCGAAGGAGCTCGCCTTCGTGATCGAAGACAGCGGTACCCGCTTCGCGTTC
>CAYQAF010000166.1:0-5314 GCA_964415375.1 uncultured Alcaligenaceae bacterium | reverse complement strand
TCCGAAGGCGGGGTAGTCCCCCGCGCGCAGGGCGCCGATGGCTTCCGTCACGCGGTCACCGGACTTGCGGCTCAGTGCGGCCGCTTCCAGGTAGAGGTCTTCAGCCCGGTCGAGTTGGCCATCGAGCCGATGAAGTTGCGCGAGCGCGTTCGAAGCCATCACCATCCGCCGTTCGTCGCCCATGTCGCGGGCGATGTCGAGCGTTTCTTCGCACAGTCGGCGCGCGGCGGCGGCATCGCCTTGCCCAACCATCGCGAGTGCGAGCACGTGCAGCACGCCGGCCACCACGTGACGGTCGCCTGCCGATCGTGCGATCGAGAGGCTCTCTTCCAGGTGGGCCTGTGCTTCTCGGTATCGACCCATATGTGCACAAATCTGACCCACGACCCACAGCGCACGGCTCCGCGCGATGTTTGCCGACGATGAAGGGGCGTGCACGATCGTGTCGAGGGAGACGCGATGACCCAGCTCTAGGAGGCCCCGCTGGAACCAGTAGTAGCGTGTGGAGAAGACCAGACGATAGCTTCGCTCGCCGCCATCCGGCACGCGCAGCGACCAGGCGTGCGCCGCCAGGATGTTCTCCCTGGCGCGGTCGAGTTGGTCGAGCCACTTCGCCCGCTCTGGACCAGCGAAGCCGGCGGCGGCCTTCTCGACCATCGCGAGGTAATGGTCGAGGTGCTTGTCGCGGACCGCGTCACCCTCGCCCGACGCGTCGAGCTTCTCCATCGCATACTGGCGCACCGTCTCGAGCATCGCGTAGCGGCCGACCTCCGCGTCGAGCGTCACGAGCGACTTGTCGACGAGTCCCGTCAGGAGCTCGAGGACGTCCCCTGCTGCGATCGCGCCTCCTGCGGCGACAGCCTCGGCGGCGTCGAGCGTGAACCCGCCCGCGAACACGGCGAGGCGGCGCAACAGCGCGCGCTCCGGCTCGGGGAGAAGGTCGTGGCTCCAGTCGATCAGCGCGCGCAGCGTCTTCTGTCGCGGCAACGCCGTCCGGTCGCCGGAGGAGAGCAGCCGGAAGCGGTCGTTGACGCGTGCCGCGATCTCCTCGACCGGCAGCGCGCGCAGGCGCGCTGCCGCGAGCTCGAGCGCGAGCGGAATGCCATCGAGGCGCCGGCAGATCTCGACCACGGCTGGCGTGTTGCGATCGTTAAGTGCGAAGGCGGGCTGGGTGCCACGGGCCCGTTCGACGAACAGGCGTACGGCCTCGCTGGCACCTGCGGCATCGGCCGAGGGCTGCTTGCCGTCCAGCGTCGGTACCGCCAGCGGCGGCACGGCGTGCACCGTCTCGCCGGCGATGTTGAAGCGCTCGCGGCTCGAGGCCAGGATGCGGAGGCCCACGCTCGCCTGCAGCAATTGATGCACGAGCGCCGCACAGGCGTCGATCACGTGCTCGCAGTTGTCGAGCACGAGCAGGAGCGACCGGTCGCGCACGTGCTGCAGGAGCGCGTCCAGGATCGAGCGGCCGGGTTCCTCGCGCACGCCGAGTACCGTGGCCACTGCCTGCGGCACGAGCCGCGCGTCGCTGATCGGGGCGAGTTCGACGAACCAGACCCCATCCGGATGGTTCGAGACGACTTCGGCCGCAACCTGCAGCGACAGGCGCGTCTTGCCCACGCCGCCGATGCCGAACAGCGTGAGCAGGCGCGTACCGGCAAGCTCGTCCTTGACCGCCGCGAGCTCGTGCTCACGGCCGACGAAGGTGGTGAGCTGCTGCGGCAGGTTGTTCGGAATGGCCTCGAGCGTGCGCAGTGCGGGAAAGTCGCGCGGCAGCCCGTCGTGCTCGACCTGATAGACCCGCTCCGGGGTCAGCAGGTCGCGCAGCCTGACGGTCCCGAGGTCGCGCAGCGTGATGCCGTCGGGGAGGCCGTCGCGGACGAGCTCGGCGACCGCCTGCGTGGCGAGGACCTGGCCGCCGTGGGCGGCGGTGGTCACGCGCGCGGCGCGGTTCACCGCGTTGCCGAACGAATCGCCGTCGCGGTCCTCCACCACGCCGGCGTGCAGGCCGGCGCGCACGCGCAGGGGCAGTGCCGCCGTCGTCGACGCGTCGCGCAGCGCGAGTTGCAGCGCGATAACTGCGGCGAGCGCACCGTGCGGATCGCGAAACGTCGCGAGCATGCCGTCGCCCGTCGACTTGACGACGCTGCCGCCGCGCCGGCCGACCTCCTCGCGCAACAGGCGGTCGTGTCCCGCGAGAGCTGCCGCCATGCGCACGGGCTCGCGCTCCCAGAGGCGGCTGCTGCCCTCGATGTCGGTGAAGAGAATCGTCTTGACGGCGGGCGAGTCGGGCACGGGCGGGTTCCGGAACGTCCTTCGCCGATACGCTGCGGCCGAAGCGTCAGTGGTGACTGCTCGAAGAGGCTTCGGCACGATAGCGCGGATCGAGCTCGCGCGTCGTTGTCACGGGCGGGCCGTCGAGGAGATCCCAGCGATTGTCGCCGACGATCGTCGCGCACCGCTCGATATTGTCGCGGGTGGACCGGGCGTAGGGGTCGACCCCGCCGAAGTGCGCGGCCAGGTGGCGGGCCACGTTTCCGAAATCCTTCTCGAGCCGGGGTCGTGCCACGTTTGCGTAGAAGCCGGGAGTGTGCGCCACGAGGTCGCGGGCATCGCGGAACAGGATCTTCTGCCGGCCGTCCGCCGCGAGGCACCGGTCGCCGCCTCCGATCACCAGTTCCGGATAGAGGTGGTGGTAGCAACGCTCGAGGTAGCGTCGATCGGCCATCTGGCACAGGAGATCGGCGCTGCCCAGCATGCGGCCGATGGCGAGCACCGTGTCGTCACGGCCGGCGAGCAGCGGGCCCGGAGCCGTGGCTACGCGGGTCGCCAGGATCATCGATGCGAGGTGCGCGTGCGGCGCGAGGGCGGTCGAGCGCAGGTAGTCGGCGGCGAACGCTGCGCTTCGCGACTCGTGCGCGGCGGCGAGCTCCGGTCCGCGCAACGATGCTTCGGCGGCAGTGCGCAGGAAGCCGGTATCGTGCAGCAGCGCGAGCAGGACGGCGACCAGTCCGAGGTCCGGCGTCAACGCAGCGGCCGCAGCGCGACCCTCCTGTCGGTAGCCGTCGACGAGCCTCGCCATCGCGAGCGCGGCGTCGAGCGAGTGCCGCAGGTCGTGGTAGGGCATGTCGCAGGCAAGATAGCCCGGGTGACCGCCCGCGAACAGCCGCTCGACGAATGCGAAGCTCGAGCGCAGGAGCGCGCGGTCGAACTGCCCGGTACCGTAGCTGCGCGAGAGAATGCCGTCGATGGCGTCGGCGACCGCCGCCGCGTCGTCGAGCGGCACGGTGCCAGTCACATCGCTCAACGCGTGCCGTTCGGACATGGGTACCACCTCCACGCCCTCCGGCCGCCGGACGCGCCGGTAGCCGAGGGTCGGACGATTGTAGGACGATTCCAGGATCACCGGGCAGGGCTGCGCCGGCGACCGCGAGCGGGTCGATGCGCCAACGCCGCGCCGCGCGCTGCTGAACGCCGGATGTTCGCGCGAACGGCACGCCCGGGGTATTTGAGGCACACTGCCGGCCTCGTGCGTCCCGGCCGGGCGACCCGCGGCGTCCGGCGCAACCGCGAGACCCACGAGACCCACTACTGAACTCTCGCGCGCGCTTCCATGAAAATTCCCAGCAGGCTGCGGCCGCTGCTCCAGGACGGGTTGATCGACGGCGTCGTGCGTCAGTTGACGAGCGGCAAGGAGGCGATGGTCTTCGTCGTGCGCTGCGGCGACGAGACGCGCTGCGCGAAGGTCTACAAGGAAGCGGAACAGCGCAGCTTTCGGCAGGCGGTCGACTACACCGAGAATCGCAGGACGAAGAACACGCGGCAGGCGCGCGCGATGGCCAAGGGCACGCGCTTCGGCCGGCAGGCGCGGGAGAGCGCGTGGCAGAGCGCCGAGGTCGATGCGCTGTACCGCCTGGCCGCAGCCGGCGTGCGCGTGCCGAAGCCCTGGCAGTTCCACGAAGGCGTCCTGCTGATGGAGCTCGTCACCGACGAGCACGGCGCAGCGGCACCACGGCTCGTCGACCTGGACTTCACGCCGGAAGTCGCGCGCGGCTACCACCAGCGCCTGATCCGCGAAGTCGTGCGGATGCTCTGCGCCGGCGTCGTGCACGGCGATTTGAGCGAGTACAACATCCTGATCGGCAGCGATGGGCCGGTGATCATCGACCTCCCGCAGGCGGTGGATGCTGCCGGGAACAACCACGCGGCGAGGATCTTCGAGCGTGACGTCGCCAACCTGCGCAGTTGCTTCGGCCGGCATGCGCCGGATTTGCTGGCCACCGACTACGGCCGCGAGATCTGGGCGCTGTTCGAGGCCGGTACCCTGCAACACGATACGCCGCTGACGGGCCGGTTCGAGCGAGTCGACGCGGCCGTCGATCTCGACAGCGTCCTGCAGGAGATCGAGGACGCTCGCCTGGAAGACGCCGCCCGCAGGTCGCGCCTGCAGGGCGTCAGCTAGACCGACTGCCCGTTGGTCGCCGTCGTGGTCCTGCGACCGGCGATCCGCACCGGAATGCGCCGCGGCCCGAATGCACCCTCGTACGTGCCGAAGCGCCCGGCGATCGCCGCGCCGCACGACTTGCAGCGGCCTTCGCCATCCAGCGCGTAGGCGAGGATGCGATACCCGTCGCGTGCGATCACCGGCGTGTCGCAGGACGGGCAGGCAGTGGTGCCGCCGGCCAGGTCGTGCACGTTGCCGGTGTAGACGTAGCGCAGGCCATTGCCGATCCCGATGTCGCGGGCGCGCTGCAGTGTGGCCCGCGGCGTGGCCGGGACATCCGACATCTTCCAGTCCGGGTGGAACGCGCTGAAGTGCAGCGGCACGTCGGGCCCGAGCTCCGTCGCCACCCACCGGGTGAGCTGGTCGAGCTCCTCGGGCGAGTCGTTCTTCCCGGGGATCAGGAGCGTGGTGATCTCGAGCCAGCAGTCGGTCTCGCGGCGGATGTACTTCAGCGTGTCCAGCACCGGGTCGAGGTGCGCGCCGGTGAGCTTCACGTAGAAGTCGTCGGTGAAGGCCTTCAGGTCGACGTTCGCCGCGTCCATCTTCGCGAAGAACTCGCGCCGCGGCTCGGGCGAGACGTAGCCGGCCGTCACCGCGACCGTGCGAATGCCGCGCGCGTGGCAGGCGTCGGCGACGTCCATCGCGTACTCCGCGAAGATCACCGGGTCGTTGTAGGTGAACGCGACGGAGCGGCAGCCCATGTCCACCGCGGCGGCGGCGATCGCCTCGGGACTTGCGCGGTCCATCAGCGTGTCCATCTCGCGCGACTTGGAGATGTCCCAGTTCTGGCAGAACTTGCACGCGAGATTGCAG